>JAEUJM010000040.1 GCA_016794585.1 Acidimicrobiales bacterium | reverse complement strand
ACGTGATCCCGGTGTTCGGGCCGGCGGATCACTCGTTGTTCACGCTGTCGCGCGACGAGTTGGCGCCGATCGTGGCGGCGCTGGAGGTGGAGGACGCGGAGGTGCGCCCCCGCCTCGGGCGCAACCAGGGCCAATGGGACCGCGCCATCGCCATCTTGCGCGACCAGCTGGCGCGGACGGGGTCCGAGAGCAGTCGCTCGGTCCAACTCGTGCGCATCCGGTCGGGCCACGAACGTCGTGCGGTGCGCCGTCGCGAGCTGATGGAGCGCCGCACCTCGCTCCACAACCAGCTCGCGGACGCCCTCGCAGCCCGACTCCACGCCGTGCGCGTGCGCACCGCGGAGGGACTGCTGGAGGGTGCGATCGACGATCTCCGGGCATGGGCAGGACGCGACCCGATCGAGCTCGCCGTCGACGCCGACGCGGTCACTGCGGTGCTCGCGCCTGGGTGGGCCGCCGCGCTTCGGGTCGATGGGTGGATGGGCCTCGACATCGACGCGATCGGCGGGGCCACGGCGTGGCTGGGTGAGGTCGACTACGAGCTCCCGAGGGACCTCTCGGGGACCGATCGACTCGTCGTGGTCAACGATTCGGTGGTCCGCCGCACAGACGGGACGCTGCGCTTCCGCACCCTCTACGCCCCGGTGCTCGGCTGGATGGCGATCGCCAGCCCCGACCCGATGCCGGCACTCGGCGGTGCGCCGCTCACCCCGGCCTGATCGGGCCCGGCGGATGGGTCAGGTGGCGGTGGGTGCGCTGGTGATGCGCACCGGCACGCCGGCGCGGCGGTCGCCGCGGGCGGCGGCCTCGTCCCGCCAGGTGGCCACCTGGGAGTGCACGAAGCGCTCGAACACCTCGCGGTTGCCCCGGCAGGCGTCGCCCTCGGGGCCGTCGGCGGGCTCGGGCAGGGTCTTGGCCGCCAGGGTGTCGTGGATGTGCGACAGCTCTTCCGCGGACAGGTTGTGCAGGGCGAGGTCCTCGGGGTACCGGATGGTGTTGAACCACAGGTAGACCTGGCGCTCGCTGGCGAACCAGACGAAGTCCGCCATCTCGTCCCAGTTCATGCGCATGGGGTTCACCATCACGGCCAGGTTGCGACCGTCGGCGTGGCAGTACGCCCGGTACTCCTCGAAGTTGGACAGGACCTCGGCGAGGTCGCCGTTCACCCGGATCTCGGCGTAGCGCTCGGGGATGAGCGAGTCGATGGAGATGTTCACGTGCACGTTGCAGCGCTCCATCATGCGCCGGGCCTTGGCGTTGATGATGGTGCCGTTGGTGGCGATGGTGATCTTCAGGTCGGGCCGCACCTCGGCCACCCGCTCGGCGATCTTGTGCACGAGGGGCTGCATGAGCGGCTCGCCCCCGTTGAAGCGGAGCTCCTGGAGGTGGGGGAGCAAATCCGCCACCTGGTCGACGAAGGTGTCGTCGTAGGGGCTCACCAACGGGGGCTTCTTCTCGCGGTTGCGCCGGATCTTCGACGAGAGCTGCCCGGAGCACATCACGCACTCGAGGTTGCAGAGGTTGGACAGCTCGAGCTCGAGCATCGTCGGCCACCCGACGATCGGGTGCCCGTTGTCGTAGGCGGCCGCCAGCGGGAGGTTGCCCGTCTCGATGTTGTGCTCGCAGACCTGGCACCCGTTCGGGAACTGGTGGCGCCGGTGGGCCTCACGCAGCTTGGTGAAGTGCGGGCCGTTCCAGATGTCGGCGATGGAGACGTCGGGGGACCAGCGGGGCGTGCTGGCGGTGAAGTGGAGCCAGCAGGGCGCCACCTGGCCGTCGACGGTGAAGTAGAGGTTGGTCAGCGGCGCGTTGCACACGCTGTCCCGGAACGGCGTCTCGCGCGACGCCTGCCAGGCCGCCACGGCTGGCGTGTCGGAGGCGTCCGTGGCATCCGTGGCGCGAGGGCGGAGAAGGGCGGCGAGGCGGGAGCGGGCGATGCCAGGAGTGTACGGGCCGGGCCCGTCGCCATTGGTGCCGTTGGGGGGCTGCTGTTGGTGGGGCTGCCGTTGGTGAAGGTGCGTCGGGAGCCGGTCGTGGCGTCAGCGCTCGAGCACCCGGGCGAGCAGGTCCCGGGCGCCGACGCTCACGTCGTGGTGGCCGCGCGCCGCCTGGCAGCCCTGCTCGACGAGGGCGCGCCGAGCGCCTTCGTCGGTGGCGAGGCCGGCCACGGCCTCGACCAGGGCGTCCACGTCGAGGTAGGGCACCGCCAGGGCCGTGGCCCCGGCGGGGGTCTCGCGCAAGATGTTGTCGGTGCGCACCACCGCGGTGCCGGCTCCGACCGCCTCGAACACGAGCAGCTCGGCGGGCTCGTGGCGGTTGGACAGCACCAGGACGTCCATGGCGTCGAGGAAGTCGAAGGGCTTCGGTCCGCTGACGATCGTCGTGCAGCCGTCGACACCGGCGTTGCGCAGGTCGTGGCGGAACGGCCAGAGCACCCGGTCGTCCGGGTCCTCGGCGATCCAGAGGAACCGCAGGCGTCGGCCCGGGAGGCGCCGGCGCAGCCCCCAGGCCAGCAGGACGAACTGCTCGGGCTCGGCCCACCAGTCGGCAGGTCCGGTGGCCCCGACCACGAACTCGTCGGCGGCGATCCCCAGTTCGTCGCGCGTCGGGGGGTGCAGCGACACGAGCGGGCTCTCCACCCCGGCGGCGATCACGTAGTCGTGGCGCACGATGCGGTGCCGGGGGATCCCCAGGTCGCGGTGGAGCGCCTCGGCGATCTCGTCGGACGCAGCCACGAACACCGACGCACGTGCCGCGATCAAGGCCCGGTCCGAGGCGCTCACCCGGTCCCCCTCCAGCTCCCCGATGTCGTGCACGTGGACCACCGAGCGGGGCCCGGGGCCGACGACGAAGCCCAGGATGCGGGCGGCCTCGAGCCCGTTGACGTAGAGCAGATCGGTCGATCGCCGCTGGAGGACCCACCAGCGCAGCCGGGTGCTCTTGAGCAGGCTGGTGAGCCGGCGGAGCCCGAGCACCTCGGCCACCCGGGCCGGGCGCCACGCGTTGAGCTCGTCGAGCACGCGGACCGGGGCCAGCTCGGCGAACTGGTCGAGCAGCGGGCCGTCGTGCCACGACAGCACCTCGGTCTCGACCTCGGTCTGGAGGCGCAGCCAGCGCAGCAGGTAGAGGAGGAACACCTGGCCGCCTCCCACCGCCCCGTCGCGGGTGACGAACACGATGCGCCGGACGCCTAGATCCATCGTTCGAGCTCCCGGTGGATGGCGGCGGCGCCGGTCTCCACGCCGTTCTCGCTCCGGGCCTTGGCCCTGGCCGCATCACCGAGCCGGTCCCGGAGCTCGTCGTCGCCCAGCACCTCGAGGGTCCGCTCGGCCATCGCCGCGAGATCCGGGTACGGCACCACGAAGCCGCGCTCGCCGTCGCCCACGAACTCGGGCATGCCGCCGTTGTCGAAGCAGATGATGGGCACCCCGAGCGACGCGGCCTCGAGGCACACCAGCGGGAAGGCGTCCTCGCGGGCCGGCAGCAACAGCACGTCGAACAGGCGGAACCAGGGGAGGGGGTCCGACTGGTGCCCGAGGAAGTGCATGCGGTCGGCGAGGCCGGCGTGCTCGACGTCGTAGCGGACGGGCTCGAGCTCGGGCCCGCCGGCCTCGCCGCCCACCCAGACGAAGTGGGGGGCGGGGCCGGGGTGGCGGTCGCCCATGAGACGGGCGACCTGGACGAAGAGGTCCGGGGCCTTGCGCCAGTGCGTGAGGCCGGCGGCGCCGACGATCGGGGCATCGTCGGGGATGCCGAGCGAGGATCGCAGCGCAGCCGTCTCGGCGAGGGGCACGTCCTCCGGAGGAAGCTCGACGAAGCCGTATTGGCGGGTGATCTGGTCGGGGGTTGCCCCGAAGACCCGCTCGGTGTCCTCGGACACGGCGTCCGACACCGTGATGTAGTGGCGGGTCACCTCTCTGATGAGCTCCCGGTCCTCGGGGGGGAGGTGGAAGTCGAGGCCGACCGAGAGCTCGTGCACGTGCGTGAGCACGATGGGGTCCTCGAGCGGGAGGTAGCGCAGCGGCCGGACACTGCCGCAGGTGTTGACGTAGACCACGTCGAAGTCGCGGACGCCGCGCATGCGCCACCGGAGGGCGGCGGCACGGATCCGGGGTGCGTGGCGCTCGAGCCCGAACTTCCACGCGAGTGAGTCGAGCACGACGGCCGGGCGCGGGGGGTCCCACTCGTCGAGGATCCAGACGGGGGCCAGCGACCGGAACTCCTCCTCGAGCTCGCCGCCCTGGAGGAACACGATCCCGAAGTCGAGGTCGGTGTGGGCCCGCAGCCACCGGGCGAGGTGCAACAGGATGATCGGTGGTCCGGTGCGCTCGGCGGCGTGGGACAGGAACAGCACCCGGCCCTTCCGGCGCCGACGGGAGACGGCGGTCATGGGACCGCCAGTGCGGTGAGCTCGGCCGCCACCCGGGTGCCGCACCGGTCGAGCTGGTGATGCGTGGCCACGTGGGCGGCCACGCGCGTCCCCATGGCCGTCCGTTCGCCAGGGTCGCCGGCCAGCGCGACCAGCTCGGCGGCGAGGGACTCCACCTCGGGGTAGGGCACCACCCGCCCGCCGCCCGAGTCGCGCACCAGATCGGCCATGCCCCCGCCGTCGAAGGTCACGACGGGCACGCCGAACGAGGCCGCGGTCAGGCAGGCGAGGGGGAAGTCGTCCTCACGAGAGCACAGGGCGTAGAGGTCGAACGCTCCCAACCAGGGGTCGATGTCGGCCTGGTCGCCGACGTAGAGCAGGCGGTCGCCGAGGTCGAGGAGGGCCAGGTCGGCGGCCTCGTCCCAGTGCCGGGACGAGGGAAGGGGCGCGCCGACCCACACGAAGCCAAGGTCGAGGCCGGGTGCGGCGCGGGTGGCCTCCCATGCGGCGTGAGCGAACAGGTCGGGCGCCTTGCGCCACTCTCGGCCACCGCAGGTGCCCACGAGCACGGTGTCGGGTCCGACGCCCAGGCTCCGGCGGACCGCGTCGCGGCCGCTCGGGCCGCTGCCGGAGGGGACGAAGTAGGGCACCTGGGCGATCTTGTCGCGGGGTATGCCGTGGCGGCGAACCAGGTTGTCCGCCGCGCAGTCCGGGCCGACCAGGTACCGGTCGGTGATCTCGATCATCCAGTCGTGGTCCGCGGCGGGTAGCCAGTAGCGGAGTCCGACCTCGAGCTCGTGCACGTGGGTGACCACGACGGGGGGTCGGCGCCCGCGCTCGCGCAGCGGCTGCACGCTGATGGCCGTGTTGACGTAGACGATGTCGGCCGCGTCGACCAGCGCCAGGGCGGCGTCGGGCCCGTCCGCCCAGACCCGCGTGGGGCCGTGGGCGGCGAACTCGGCCGTCAGCGGACCACCCTCGACCAGCACCACACTCAGCTCGAGGTCGGTGTGCTCGGCCAGCCAGCCGACCACGCCCAGGGCGTAGAGGGGCGGCCCGGAGCGCCGCCCCTCGTGCACGAGGAAGCAGACGCTGGGGTCGCTCACGGTGCGACCTCGCCGAGGAGGTGGGACCGCGCCCGTGCCAGGGTCGTGGGTCGGGGCCGGTCCAGCGCGTCCACCACGGCTGCGGCGAGCGCCGCGGTGTCGGGATAGGTCACGGTCGTGCCGCGTCCGAGGGTGAGGGCCTCGCTCTCGGGCAGGTCGAAGCGCACGACCGGCACCTCGAGCACGTCGAGGAGGGCGGCGAAGGGCTCGGGGAGCGGGGTGAAGGCGGCGGGAAGGTCCCGGTCCTCGGCGAGGTACCAGCCCACGGTCGGGTCGTACGGCAGGGTCAGGGGGCGATGGCCGGGGAGCACGACCACGTCGGCCCGCCGCACGAGCTCGTGGTAGTCGTCGCGCTCACCGAGCCAGTGGAAGGTGGCGGCGACCCCGAGCCGATCGGCGTCGAAGCGGTACGGGAAGTGGCTCGGCCCCTCCGGGTGCCCACCCACCCAACCGAAGTGCACGGGGGCCCCGGGCAGGGCCGCTCGGACCCGGCCCGCCATCGCCACGAACTGGTCGGCGCCGCCGTCCCAGTCGAGAGGGCCGAGGCCGAGGACGAAGGGGCGACCGTCGGGGATGCCCACGGCCGCGGGTGCGGTCAGGGGCGGGAGGCGGAGGTGGAGCGACCAGTGCAGCCGGGGCCACAGGTGCTCGAACACGGCCACGTCGACGTCGGGATCCTCGGCTCGGCAGGCGGCGGCGGTCGCGTCGTCCCGGGCCACGACGGTGTCGGCGGCCGTGAGGGTGGTCGCCAGGGACTCGGGGTCCTCCGGCGGCCGCCAACCGAGGACGGCCCCGACGGGGACCCCGGGGGGCAGGTAGTGGGCCATCTCGGGCCGGAGCAGCCCGAGCACGACCACCGACGCGGGGTGGTGGGCCCGGTGCCACCACCAGCGCATGCGGGCGTGGCGCAGCCGGCGGGCGACCGGGGCGAGGCCGTGCTTGGCCAGCCAGATGGGCAGGCGCCACCGGTTCACGTCCTCGATGTCGCCGACCGGACCCAGGGCCTCCAGGTCGAGCACCGACTTGCCGCGGTCCCAGCAGATCACCGAGAGCTCGTGGCCGTCGGCCCGCAGGCGGTCGAGCAGGAGGGCGTAGGCCCGTCGCTCCCGGTCCTCGCGCACGGCGTGGACGACCACGAGGACCGATGAGGGGCGTTCATCCCTCACCATGCGCCGAGATCCTGAAGCGCTCGGCGCAGGACGGGCGCCGCGACCTCGGTGACGTGGTGGGCACGGGTGTGGGCCGCGGCGGCGGCACCGAGTCGCCGACGCTCGGTCTCGTCGGCGGACCAGCCGGCGAGCACGTCGGCGAACGCCTCGACGTCGGGGTAGGGGACCACGGCGCCCGCACCGCCGTCGTGCACGAGCTCGACCATGCCGCCGGTGTCGAAGGTCACGAGAGGCACCCCCGCGGTGGCCGCTTCGAGCGCGGCGAGGGGGAAGGCGTCCTCCCGGGAGGTGAGGGCGAAGGCGTCGGCCAGGCGGAACCAGGCCCCCGGGTCGTCCTGCGCACCGAGGAACCGCACCACGCGGTCGACGCCGAGGTGTCGGGCCTCGTGGTCCAGGGGCCACCAGGTCGGGCCGGCAGTGGCGCCGCCGACCCAGAGGAAGGCGAGGGGACGGTCGGTCCGCTCGCGCAGCGCGGCGGCGAGAGCGACGAACAGGTCGGGCCCCTTTCGCCACTCGGTCATCCCCGAGCCGATGACCACGAACGCCTCGGGGTCGATGCCGGCCGCGGCTCGGAGCGGACCACGGCGCTCCGGGTCCACCGGGGGGACCGGCTGCACGAACTCGTGGTGGACCTCGATGCGGGAGGCCGCCACACCGTGGGTGGCGACGAGGTTGTCGGCGACGGCCTGCGACGCGGCGATGAAGCGTCGTGGGCGCTCGAGGAGCAGGGTGCGCTCGGCGGGCGCCAGTTGGTATCGCAGGGCGACCTCGAGCTCATGGACGTGGGCGACCACCGTCGCCGTCGGCGGCACGAGCGCGAGGGTGCGCAAGGTCGCGGGCGACGCCGTGTTCAGGTACACGAAGGGAGCATCTCGCCAGGTGCGCAGGCGGCCCCGGTCCCGGGCGGCGCGCAGCCTGGAGGCGGGCCCACCGAGACCGGCGCGGGCGAGGCCGTGCTGGGCCACCCGGAGGGCGGTCCAACGGGGGTCGAGGACGCGCACCGGGCCCCACTGCCGGTACTCGGCGAGCAGTGGGCCGCCCCGGGTCAGGGCGGTGACGAAGGGCAGGTCCCCCTGGGCGGCCAGCCACCGCTGGAAGTTGGCGAGGAACACCGGGGGACCCGTGCGGTCGGCGCCGTGGCCGAGGAACAGCACCGGGGGCGGCGTCACGCCGACAGGGTAGGGCGACCGGCCACACGGCCCCGCGGCGTGCCCGCGAGGTGGGGCCCCGGTGGTGCGAGCGGGGGCTCCGGTAGCCTCGCCCCGTGCGCCTGTCGCTGCCGACCCCGGTGCGGCGTCCCTCGCGCCGCCGTCGCTCCGACCCCGCGGTGTCCGGGCCCCTCTGCCGGGCGCCGTTCACGTCGATGTACCTCGACCAGCACGGCGACGTGCGGGCCTGCTGCATGAACGACACGTTCCCGCTGGGCAACGTCACGGCGGCGCCTCTCGAGGAGATCTGGCGCGGGGAGGCGGCGCGGCGGCTGCGCCGAGCGATCGAGGCCGGCGACCTCGACCTGGGCTGTGGCTTCTGCAGGCCCGCGGTCGAGCGCGGCCGACCGGACCAGTCCTACGCCCGTTGGTTCGAGGAGTTCGACCTCGACGGCGCCGACCCGCCGTGGCCCCGACAGCTCGAGCTGTCCATCACCAACACCTGCAACCTGCGCTGCGTCATGTGCAACGGCGAGTGGTCGTCGTCGATCCGCGCGCAGGTCGAGCACCGCCCCCCACTGCCCACGGTCTACGACGACGCCTTCTTCGACCAGCTCCGGCCCTTCCTGGCCCATCTCGACCGCGTGAAGCTCTACGGCGGCGAGCCCTTCCTCGCCTCCGAGACGCTCCGGGTCATGGAGATGCTGGTCGAGGAGGGCCTCACCACCCGCTGCCACCTCACCACCAACGGGACGCAGTGGACCCCCCGGGTCGAGCGGATCCTCTCGATGCTCCCGGTGGACGTGTCGGTCTCGCTCGACGCCGCCTCCGCCGAGACCTATGAGTCCATCCGGCGCGGCTCGTCGTGGGCGCAGGTACGGGCCAACCTCGACCGCTTCTGCGAGTGGGGCCGGCGTCGGGAGACGTTCGTGAGCGTCACCTTCTGCCTGCTGACGGTGAACTGGCACGAGCTGGGCGCGTTCTTCGCCTTGGCCGACTCGCTCGGGGTCGACGGCACGGTGAACCAGGTGTCGCAGCCGGCGCACCTCACCCTCGAGGGGCTCGATGACGACGAGTTCGAGCACGTGGTCACCACCCTCGAGGGCGAGGACGACCGGTGGTCCGCGGCGCTGGGGCAGAACCGACCGATGTGGGAAGAGCAGCTGGCCCTGCTGCAGGCGGCGCGCGAGCAGCGACGGGCCGCGCCGACACCCACCCCGGTCCCGGCGCCGCCGGCCGAGACCCCCGTCGTGGCCCCGGTCCCGGGGGTCGACCAGGCACAGGCCTTCGCGCGCGCCGCCCGGGACGCGGCGGCGGGTCGGCCCGCGGCGGGGGACGGGCCTGACGCACCCGGCCCTTGGTGCGAGCGCCATGTCCCGGCCGGCGCAGCGTGCGTGGCGCTGGACGAGGACGGTCGGGTGTGCCGCGAGCCGGCGGCGGGGGTGCTCACCCTCGATCCGGGGTCGCTGGACGGGCGTCACCACGGCGAGATCCAGGGGGTCGTGGCCGCGGCGCTCGGCCCCATCGAGCGCGTCGACCACGTGCTCGTGGCCGACCGCGTCGAGCTCTCGTCGGTGCACCTGCGCGATGGGCGGGTCCTTGACGTGGTCGCCACGCCCGTCCCCGACGACGACGCGGGCGAGGGCGATGGGGTCACCGTCCTCTACTTCTCGTGGGCGACGGCCGGCGGGAGCCCGCCACCGTGAGCCCGGTCGCCTGTCACGCCCCCTTCGTGTCGATGGAATTCGACCCCGCGGGTCACGTCTACACGTGCTGTGCCAACCAGCAGTACCCGATGGGGCGGGTGGGCGAGTCCTCCCTGGCCGAGATCTGGGGAGGGTCGAGAGCCCAGGCGCTGCGGGCGGCCCTGGCCGTCGGGGACCTGACCCTCGGCTGCAACAGCTGCCGCTGGGCGGAGGACCACGGCAACGACGCCACCGTGGCCCGCCTGTACGACGCCTACCCGATCCCCGACGCGACGCCGGCCCCGCCGACGCGCATGACCTTCGCCCTGAGCAACCGCTGCAACCTCGAGTGCGTGATGTGCAACGGCGAGCTCAGCTCCAGGATCCGCGTCCGCGAGGGCCGCCCGCCGCTGCCGGCGGTCTACGGCGACGCCTTCTTCGCCGAGCTCGACGATTTCCTGCCCTCGCTCGTCCAGGCCAGCTTCCTCGGTGGCGAACCCTTCCTCGCGGCCGAGAACTTCCGCATCTGGGACCGGCTGGTCGAACGCGGCCTGCAGCCCCGGTGCGCGGCCGTCACCAACGCCACCCGCTTCGACGCCAAGGTCGAGGCCGTCCTGCGCCACCTGCCCTTCGACATCACGGTCTCGATGGACGGGACCACGGCGTCGACGGTGGAGGCCATCCGCCGCAACCTCGACTTCGACGAGGCGATGGCCCACGCCGCCCGCTTCCGTGAGTACACGGCCGGCGCCGGCACCGCCTTCGGGTTCAACTTCTGCCTGACCGTCCACAACTGGCACGAGCTCGGCGACTTCCTCGTGCTCGCGGACGGTTGGGATGCCGACGTACGGGTCATCAGCGTGAGCGAGCCCGGCCACTGCCTGCACGACCTCGACGAGGCCGGCCTCGCCGAGGTGCTGGCGGGCCTCGAGGCAGAAGACGAGCAGCGCCGGTCGACCCTCGGGCGCAACCGCCACTGCTGGGAGGTCGAGGTCGAGCAGGTCCGCCGCGTCCTCGGCGAGCGCGGCCGCGGCGTGCCCGTCACCCTTCGCCAGCCGGTCGCCGTCGACGGGCCCGTGATCGTCGCGTCCGGCGGTGCGGTCCGTGTCGGTGCCGCCGACCGGGCCGGCGCCCTCGCGCGGCGCTTCGCCGCGGGCGGGCCGGTGCTGCGCCTCGACCTCGCGCCGGACGCGACCGTGCTCGCGGCCGCCACCGAGCGGGCCGGCGTCGACGGCGCTCCGCTGGTCGACGAGGCGACGGTCGAGGGCAGTCCCGCGGACGAGGTGCTGGGTTCGGCCGGGCTGGGTCGGGGGCGGCCGCTGTACGCCCTCGATCGTCGGGACGAGGACGGTGTGGTCGACCAGACCCTGCTGGCCACCGACGACCCACCCGCCCGCGGCGCGTCTGGTGCCGTGCTGCGCGTGGTGACCGCCGCGACCGACGGCGGGACGGTGGCCTTCGTCGCGGCCGACCGCTTCTACGAGCGGGAGCAGCCCGTCTCGGTGGCTCCCGTCGGCACCCGCGGTGGGTGAGCAGGCGGTCCACCTCGGGACGGGTCGGGACCCGGAGACGGCCGGCGGGCTCGTGGCGCCCGCCTGCCACGCCCCGTTCTCGTCGCTCTACCTCGACCCGGCCGGGCGGGTCACCGCCTGCTGCGCGAACACCTACCACCCCCTGGGCGACCTCCGGAGCCAGACGCTCACCGAGATCTGGCGGGGCGGACCGGCCCGGGCGCTCCGTGACCGGGTGGCCGACGGGCGCCTCGACCTCGGGTGCGAGCTGTGCGCCGCAGAGGTAGGGCGGGGGTCGGCGGCCACGGCCGAGCTGCGCCGCTTCGACCCGCTGGCCCCCTCCGAGGCCGATCCACCTTGGCCCGTGCAACTGGAGCTGGCCCTCTCGAACGCCTGCAACCTCCAGTGCACGATGTGCAACGGCGAGCTGTCCTCGGCCATCCGCATCCACCGCGAGGGCCGCGCCCCGCTGCCGGCGGTCTACGGCGATGCCTTCTTCGCCGAGCTGGACGCCTTCCTGCCCCACCTGCGCCGACTGTTCCTCCTCGGGGGCGAGCCCTTCCTCGGCGCCGAGCCGCTCCGCGTCCTGGACCGCCTCGTCGAGCTCGGCCTCACCCCCGAGGTCTTCGTGACCACCAACGGCACCCAGTGGTCACCGCGGATCGAGCGCATCCTGGCCCAGTTGCCCCTCGACGTGTCGGTCTCGGTGGACGGGTTCCAGGCGGCCACCGTCGAGGCCATCCGGGTCGGGGTCCACCACGCCGACCTGCTGCGCAACATCGAGCGCTACCGGGAGGCCACCCGCGCCCACGGCGGCGGGTTCTCCCTCACCTTCTGCCTGCAACGGGCCAACTGGCGCGAGCTGGGGGACGTGTTGGCCTGGGGCGACGAGCTGGACCTGCTGGTCGGCGTCTCGACCCTCACCAACCCGCCGCACCTCGGGCTGCACACCCTCGCCGCCCCCGCCCTGGCCGAGGTGGCCGCAGGTCTGCGCGCCGAGGACCCGCGCCGGCAGGCCGGACTGAGGCGCAACCGGCCGGCGTGGGATGCCGCCGTCGCCCGAGTCGAGGGACTGCTCCACGAACGCGTCGGCCTGGCCGAGGACGGGGGCAGCGTCGACGTGCTGGCCGCCGCCGAGGCGCGTGCCGCGGCCTTCGCCGACGGGCGGGGCGTCCACCGGGTGCACGCCGACGCCTCTCAACTCGTGGTCTCGGTCGAGCCCGACCCGCGGGACGTGCTGGGAGTGGACCTCGTCACGCTGCCGGGCGGCCCGACCCGGGCGCTGGGCGAGCGCCTCCGGGCCTCCCTCGGGCCGATCGTGACGTCGGCGCTGGAGGTGCACCCCGACGGTGTCGAGGAGCGGCGTCTCCGCTTCGGTGGCCCCGACGGCGCCACCGACGTGCGGGCCTTCCTCGCACCGACGGGCCCGACCACCCACGTCTGGCTCCTCGCGGCCCGGGACGCACCGGCGGGTCGAGGGGTCCAGCCCGGCAGCTGACACACTGGCGGCGATGGCGTCGCCCTCGGATCCCCTACAGCGTCCCGCCGGGCCGGGGCCCTCGGCGGCCACGCCCGTGCCGGACACCATCTGCCCGCTCCCGTGGCTCAACCTCTCCACCGACGTCAACGGCTCGTCCCGGCCCTGCTGCAAGTTCGCGCAGCCGTCGCCCGAGTCGGACTACCAACTCGCCAACCTGCAGACCGGCGACCTCGACGCGGTCTGGAACGGCGAGGCGATGCAGCGCCTGCGTCGCGACTTCCGGGAGGGCGCCCAGCCCGCGGAGTGCTCGTCGTGCTGGGACGAGGAGGCGGCCGGGATCCCCAGCTTCCGCCAGACCTACGTGGCCGACCGGGGCATCCACACCCCGCCCGACTACGACACCCTCACGCCCGACCACCCGGTCGCCCTCGACCTGAAGCTGACCAACGCCTGCAACCTCAAGTGCCGCATCTGCGGCCCCGTCGCATCGTCGCTGTGGCTGCGGGAGGAGCTGGCGTCGGCGGGGGAGCACGCCGACCCGTACCTCGTCGAGAACAAGGACTACTTCCGGGCCAACAAGATCACCCACGACCCCGCCAACCTGGCCACCTTCCGCCGCTGGCTGCCGCACCTCGACCACCTCGAGCTCACCGGCGGTGAGCCGATGCTGTCGAAGGAGAACCGCGAGGTGCTCGAGCTGATCGCCACCGAGGGCCGCCCCGAGCGCATGACCCTGCTCCTGACCACGAACGCCACCGTCGTGGACGAGCGCATGCTCGACCTGCTCCCGGCCTTCGGCAACGTGGTGGTCACCCTCAGCGTCGACGACATCGGCGAGCGCTTCACCTACGAGCGCTCGCCCGGACGATGGGAGGAAGCGACCGGGATCATGGCCCGCTACGCGGCGATGACCTCCGAGCGCCTCCACGTCGGCTTCAACTGCTCGGTCAGCCCCTTCAACGTCTGGTACCTGCCCGAGATGGTCGACTGGCTGGCGTCCACCCCCGAGCTGGCGGCCGTGCACCTCAACCTCAACCTGGTGCACTACCCGCGCCACTACTGCATCCAGGTGCTCCCGGCCTCGGTCAAGGACGCCGTCGCCGCCCACCTCACCCAGCGCCTCCTCGCCGACCCGGAGGCGTGCCCGCCCGGCGTGGCCGCCCAGGTCGCCGAGGTGGTCGAGTTCCTGTCCGGGAGCCGCGACGACGACGCCGTGCAGTGGCAGGAGTCGCTGGCGGTCACCCGTCACCGAGACGAGATCCGGGGCGAGCGGTTCGTCGACGTGTTCCCGGAGTGGTCACAGGTGCTGCGCGCCCACGACGCCCTCGGCGGGGTCATCGAGGCCGTCGGCGGCGGGGACGTTCCCGACGACGGGACCGGCGGCGATCCGGCCCGTGGGGCGCCTCGCACGGGCACCTCCTGGCTGCGCTTTCCCCGGCGGCGACGGGCCGCCGCGGGCTGACGGGCCGCCGATCGGTCACGGGGGCCGCGGTCTAGGCTGCCGCCTCGATGCCGACCACCCCGGGCTCGCGCCACCTCCCGACCGTCATCGCCGTCGTCGGCGTCGCGGTGACCCTCTTCGCCGGGGCCGCGGTGCTCGTCATCGGGCGGGGTTCGGCCGGCGGCGACCTCGTCGTGGTGTCGCGCGAGGAGCTCGACGCGGCCACGGCCGAGCCCGGCCCCGCTTACCGCCTGGAGGAGATCGCCCGCCTGGAGGCGCCGACGCAGCTGTCGCCCCGCGCCGGCACCGACGACCTCTACGTCAGCCAGCTCGGCGGCCAGGTCGTCCGCCTGGTGCCCTCCCCGGACGGCTCGTTCACGCCGGCGCCCGAGCTGGTGGCCGACGTCTCCGGCGAGGTGAGCGCGCAGGCCGGCCTCGAAGGGCTCGTCGCACTGACGTTCTCGCCGGACGGCACCACGCTCTACCTCGGCTACATCGACAAGGCCCACGACCAGGTCGTGGCCGCCCTGCCGATGAGCGCCGACGGCGCCACCGCCGGCGACGCCGTCGAGATCATGACCGTCGACCGCCCACCGGGACCGCCGAACAACCACATCGGCGGGTCCCTGGCCTTCGGGCCCGACGGCTACCTCTACGTCGGCACCGGCGACGGCGGGGCCGGCGCCTTCCAGGCCCCCGACCCCGTCAGCTACTACGGCAAGGTGCTGCGCATCGAGCCCGACCCCGTCAACGGCGGCTACACCTCGCCGGAGGGGAACACGCTGGACGGGCCCGACGCGCTGCCCGAGCTCTGGACGCAGGGCATGCGCAACCCCTTCCGGATCGACTTCGACCGCGAGACGGGCGACCTCTGGATCGCCGACGTCGGCGAGGAGTCCCTCGAGGAGGTGAACCGACTCGGGGTCAACGAGGCCTACGGCCGGGGCATCAACCTCGGCTGGCCGCAGTACGCCGGCAGCACCGAGTACTACATCGACGAGCCCGCGGCCACCCGCCTTCCCCCCACCCCGCCCAGCTACGAGTACGACCACCGCGAAGGTCGCTGTGCCGTGATCGGCGGTGAGGTCTACCGGGGTGCGCAGTTCTCGGAGCTCGCCGGCAACTACCTGTTCACGGACCTGTGCAGCAAGGCGCTCCTCGGCCTCCGCGGCGCGCCCGACGGAGGCTACGAAGAGTTCACCCTGGCCACCATCGACGAGTCCCAGATCGTGTCCGTCGACGCCGGCAACGACGGTGAGGCCTTCGTCGTCTCGATCAGCGGCGGCGTGTACCGCCTGGTCCCCGCCGCCTGATCGCCCCACGGGGAGGCCGGGGCCCCGGGGGCGACCCGGTCACGGGCTAGGGGAGCTGACCCTCGAATCCCCGGAGCAGGCGGAAGGCCTCGGCCGCCTGCGTCGCGGCGTGGCCGCCCTGGTAGTGCGCGAGGTGGGCGACGCCTTCGGGGGAGCGGGGGTGCGGGGCGGCCTTCGCCTCGGTCGTGTAGGTGGAGAGCGCGGCCAGCTTCACGTCGAGGGTGTCGGTGATGTCCACGAAGTAGTTGGCGTCGAAGGTCTGGCCGTTCCAGTAGGCGGACGCGGGGATCTCGAACTCGAGGATCGACACCGGCGTCACCTGGGGGCGCCACGCGATGCGCACCGCCTCGGCGATGAGCTGGTGGTCGCGGTTGAGGTCGGCGCTTGCATGGGTCATGACGAGATCGGGCCCGTCCACCAGCGGCAGCATCGCGTTGCTCAGCTCGACCATCGACACCTCGTCGAGGCGCTGGTCGGGGAAGCCGAGGAAGCGCGGCTCGTCCACCCCGAGGAGCTTGCAGGCGGCCCGGGCGTCCTCGCGGTTGTCCTGCGAGGACCCTCTGGCGGTGACGATGCCGTCGGACACGATCACGACGTCCACCCGCCAGCCCTCTCGCGTGAGCTTCGCGATGGTGCCACCGCACCCGAGAGTCTCGTCATCGGCGTGGGCGGCGATCACGATGGCGTGGCGCGGCCCGCTCCCGTTGCCCATGTCGCTCCTCGGGTCGGCGGAGCGAAAACCCTAGCGGACCCGTCCTGCGGCCACGTGGGCCTCTATCGTCGGCACGGCCATGGGAACGAACGCGCGACCCCGGGTGGCCTTCGTGACCTACGAGGCCAGCCGCACGGGCTCGCCGATGCTGCTGCTGCGCCTGCTGCGCTGGCTGCGGGCCGAGTCGGGGGTACGTGCCGAGGTGGTGTGCTGGCGCGGTGGCCCCCTCGTCGAACCACTGCGAGCGGTGGCCGACGTCCGGGTGCTGGCTCCCGCAGACCGACGCACGCTGGTGGAGACGATGGCCGTCGGCGCCGGTGAGCTCGGTCTCGGAGCGGTGGGCCGGCGCATCGACGGCGTCCGCCTGCGGCGGGGCCTGGGGGGACGGGCGCCTGCGGATCTGGTGTACCTGAACGGCGTGCCCAGCTTCGTCGCCTTGCCTCACCTCGCTGCCGACGGAGGACCCGTGCTCGGCCACGTCCACGAGCTCGAGTTCGCGCTCTCCCGGTCACTGCCCGTCGGGGAGGAGGCACTGTTGCAGCGCCCCGACCGGTACGTGGCCGTCTCGGCCGCCGTGGCCGACAACCTGGTGGAGCGCCACGGCATCGAGCGCGACCGCGTGACGGTCCACCACGGCTTCGTGGACGACGTGCGCCCGGCTCCCCTCCTCCGCCCCGAGGCCCTGCGCCACCGTCTCGGGATCCCCGACGGTGTCCCCGTGGTGGGGGCCGTGGGCGACGTGATCTGGCGCAAGGGGCCCGACCTCTTCGTGGCCCTCGCCGCGTCGCTCGATCGTGCGGACGGCGGGCCGCCACCCCACTTCGTCTGGGTCGGGGGCACCCCCGGGCGAGGCGTGTGGCAGGAGACGGCCGCGGACATCGCCCAGCGCGGGCTGGCCGGCCGTGTCCACCTGGTGGGGGAGCAGGACCACCCCCGCGACTGGTACGACCTGTTCGACGTGTTCGTGCTCACCTCCCGGGAGGACCCCTTTCCCCTCGTCGCGCTCGAAGCCGCGCAGGCGGGCCGTCCCATCGTCGCGTTCGACCAGGGTGGTGCCCCCGAGCTGTTGACGCCGCCGGGGGAGCCGCCGGTCGGCGTCGTGGTCGCCGCGCTCGACGTCAGAGCGCTCGGCGAGGCCGTCGGGGGCCTGCTCGGGCACCCCGCCGCCGCGGCGGCCCTCGGCGCCGGTGCCGCGGCACGGGTGGCCGAGCGCCACGTGACGTCGGTGGCGGCCCCGGGGCTGCTCGCCGAGATCGAGGCGCTGACGTGAGCGGGCCGAGCGTGTCGGTGGCCCTTTGCACCTACGACGGTGCACGGTGGCTGCCGGCCTTCCTCGACGGCCTGGCGGCCCAGACCCGGCAGCCCGACGAGCTCGTGGTGAGCGACGACGGCTCCCACGACGACACGTTGGAGGTCCTGGCCGCGTTCGCGTCCCGAGCCCCGTTCCCCGTGCACGTGTCCTCCACCCCCGAGCGGCTGGGCTCGACCTTCAACTTCGCCGAGGCCTTCGCCGCCTGCGCCGGCGCACTCATCGCACCGGCAGATCAGGACGACGTGTGGTTGCCGCGGAAGCTCGAGCGCCTGGTCGAGGTCATGGACGCCCAGGGCCTCGCCATGGCCTTCAGCGACGGCACGGTCATCGACGACGCCGGCGACCCCGTCCCCACCTCCCTGTGGGAGGGCGTCGGCTTCGGCCGCCGCAGGCAGCGGGCCTTCGCCCGGGACCCCCTCGGCCTGCTCCTGCGCCGCTCCGTGGTGACGGGCGCGGCGATGATGTTCCGGTCCCGCCACCTCGATCGGCTGCTGCCCTTCCCCGCCGCCCTCAACGGCCCCGGTTCGCTGATGTTGCAGGACCGCTGGATCGCACTCGTCCTGGCCTCGGTCGCCGAGGTGGGAGCGGTGGCGGAGCCGCTCATCGCCTTCCGGCGCCACGCCGGCCAGCAGACGGGCCTGCGCGAGCCCCTGACCACCGGCGAGGTGGCTCACCAACTCCGGCGCACCACCGCGTCCTCGGCCGAGGGGCTGCGCACACGGGCGGCGCAGCTCGACGCGGTGCGGTCCCGCCTCGGCGCCGACGCCCACCCCGACGCCGACGCGCGCCTGGCGTCGGCGGTGGCCCACCTCCGGGTCCGGGCGGCGTTGCCGGCCTCGCGTCCTGCTCGGGTCCCGCAGGTGGCGCGGGAGTGGTCCAGCGGCCGGTACCGGCGCTTCACGGGTGGGTCCCGCAGCGCCGTCGCGGACCTCGTGCGCCCGGCGACGGAGGCCGACCCCCGGTGAACGGCCGACCCGGAGCGGTCCGGTACGATGACGCGGACATGACTCAGGGGGAACCGGCGGAGGCGTGGGCGGGCATCGGGCTCGCCGACCCCAGCATCACCGACGAGGACGTCGCGGCGGTCGCCGCGGTGCTCCGCAGCGGCTGGCTCACGTCCGGTCGCGAGTCCGTCGCGCTCGAGCAGGAGCTCGCCGAGTACCTCGACTGCCCCCACGTGGTGACGGTGTCGTCGGGCACGGCCGCCCTCGAGCTCTCGTTCGCCTACCTCGGCCTCCCTGCGGGTGCCCGGGTGGGCGTGCCCACGTGGACCTTCCCGGCGAGCGCGTTCGCCCCGTACCACCACGGCGCCTCCATCGTCTTGTTGGACTCCGATCCCGAGACCATGAACCTCTCGGTCGAGTCGCTCGACGCCGCCCTCGACGAGGGGCTCGACGCGCTGGTGATGGTGCACTTCGGCGGCACCCCGGTCAGCGAGGTGGCCCACCAGCGCTGCGCGGCGGCCGGCATCCCCATCGTCGAGGACGCCGCCCACGCCTTCGGCGCCTCCGACCACCGGGGCAAGGTCGCGGGCACCGGGACCGCGGGGGCCGCCTTCTCCTTCTACGCCACCAAGAACCTGACCTCGGGCGAGGGGGGCGCGCTGGCCACCGACGATCCCGAGCTGGCCCGCTTCGCCACCGCCTACCGACTGCACGGTCTCACCCGGAAGCCCGGCGCGGCATGGGACCCCGACACGGTCACCGACATCGTCGGCCCGGGCTACAAGTCGAACCTCTCCGACATCCTGGCGGCGCTCGCCCGCTCCCAGCTCCACCGCTTCGACGACCTCCAGGCCCGGCGGCGGGCGGCCGTGCTCCGCTACCGCGAGAACCTGGCGGGGATCGACGGGCTCGCCATGGTCCCCCGACACCTCGACGAGGGGAACGCGGACCACCTGCTCACGGTGGCGCTGCCGGCCCACGTCGACCGGCGCAAGGTCTTCGGGCGGCTCGATGCGGTCGGCATCGGCACGAGCCTGCACTTCCGGCCGCTGCACGACTACGACTGGTTCGCGGCCAACACGACCGTGGGCCCCTCGGGGGTCCCCGTGGCGGAGGAGATGGCCCACCGCCTCATCTCCCTGCCCCTGCACCCCGGGCTCACCGAGCCCGAGGTCGATCGTGTGTGCGAGGTGTTCGCGGACGCGTTGTCGTGACCCGTTGGTTGCGCGCCCGGTGGGTGCTCGACCGCGTGGCGGCGGCCGTGCTCGTCGTGGTGACCGCCCCGCTCTCCGCGGCGATCTGGCTGGTCGTCCGGGTGGTCGACGGCCCGCCCGCGGTGGTCCGCCTCCCGCGCATCGGCCAGGGCGGCGAGGAGTTCGCCATGGACAAGTTCCGCTCGATGACGGTGCAGTCCGCCACGGGCCACGCCGGCGGCGCCGCCCTCACGATGGGTGCCGACCCCCGGGTGACGCCGCTCGGGCGACGCCTGCGCCACTATCGGCTCGACGAGCTCCCGCAGCTCGTCAACGTCCTGCGGGGCGAGATGGCGCTGCTGGGCCCCCGTCCCGAGACGCCCCTGTACGTCGACCTCGACGACGAGCGGTGGCAGGCGGTCGTCGCCGCGCTCCCCGGCATCGCTGGTCCCACCCAGGTGCTGATCCACGACTTCGAGGCCGGTCTCGGCGTGGACGACCTCAAGCGCTACGAGGCCGAGATGGTGCCGGTGAAGCTGGCCATCGACCAGTGGTACCTCGCCAAGGCCTCACCGGTCGTCGACCTCTGCGTGCTCCTCGCGCTGGTGCAGCGGTTCTTGTTGCGCCGGTCGACCACGACGCTCCACGGTCGTCTCGAGCGGGAGATCCCCGAGGTGGCCGACCTGCTCGAGCGCCACCGGGTGGCGCCGTCGTCAGCCGACGGTGAGCCCGCCGAGGAGCGAGTGCCAGAGCGGGCCCACGTGCGACCACGTCGCCGCCTCCGCCAGCGAGCGGCCTCCCGCTGAGAGCCGGGCGGCCAGCGACGCGTCGTCGAGGGCCGATGCCAGGGCGTCCGCCAGTCCGGCGGCGTCCTGGGCCAGCAGCACGTCGGTCCCGTCGGTGAACAGGTCGGCGATGCCGCCCGCGGCGGTCGACACCACCACCAGGCCGTGGGCGGCGGCTTCGAGCAGGCTCACGGGGGCGTTGTCGGTCCGCGTGGTGTTCAAGAAGAGGTCGTGGGTCGTGAACGCCTGGGCCTTGCCCGCAGGGTCGAGGAAGCCGGCGAAGGTCACGGCATCAGCGAGACCGCGGTCGAGGACGAGGCGGCGGGTGGCGTCGAGCTCGCCCTTGTCCTGGCCGGCCATGGTGAGGGTGGCGTCGGGACGCCTGGCGCGCAGCTCGGCGAAGGCGGCCACGGCGAGGTCGGGCCGGTAGAGCGGATGGAAGGTCCGCATCCAGAGCACCGTCGGGCGGCACCGCTCCCGGAGACGGAGGGTCGCGGGCGCCGGCAGCACGTTGGGGATCACCGCGACTTCGCGGCCGACGAGGTCGCCCAGCCGGGCGAGGTACGGCGACGGTGCCACGAGGGCGTCCACCCGCTGGAGCACGCGAGCCGCCCACCGGGGGTGGCGTTCGGCGAACGCCGGGAGGTTCCCCCCGTGCAGCCACAGCACGACGGGCACGCCGAGGCCCGCCGCGGTGCGGGTGCCGAGGTCGGTCAGGGCGAAGGCGGCCCCGCTGTAGGCCAGGACCACCACGACGTCCACGTCGCCCCGCCACGAGCGCACCCGTCGGAACGTGTCGAGCGCCCGCCCGGCGCGACCCACCACCTCGGATGCCGTCCGCACGTCGACGCCGTCGCCCCGGAGGTGCTCGGTGAGGACCTCGCCCTGGCCGGTGACCCAGCCGGGGTTCGTCCCGAGGAGCGGGCCCACGATGCCGACGCGCGGCGTTCGGGTCACCGACGGGCCGCCGGTGCCGGCTCGGGGGTGAGGTCGTCGTAGACCTGCGAGATCCGGTCGATCACCGCGGCGGCGCCGTAGCGCTGGGTCACCCGCTCCCGGAGCCGCTCGCCCAGGTTCGCCGCCGCGGCCGGCTCGGAGAGCAGGCCCACCAGGGCGGCGGCGAGCGCGGCGCGGTCGCCCGGTGGCACCAGCCGGCCGGCGCCTCCGTGGTCGAGGATCTCCGGGCACTCGCCCACCTCGGTCGCCACCGTCGCCAGGCCGGCGCTGCCGTACTCGAGCAGGGCGAGAGGGAATCCCTCGGAGCGCGAGCTGAGCACGCCGATCGCGCAGGCCGAGAGGACCGCGGCGACGTCGGTGCGGGTGCCGAGCAGATGGACGTGGTCGGTGAGGCCGAGCTCGGCGATGCGGGCCCGCACCGCGGCGTCCACCGCGGGGTCCACGGGTGCGCCGAGGAGGAGGGCGTGGGCGGCCGGGACGTCGGCCACCACGTCGGCCAGGGCTTCCACCAGCAGGACGTGGTCCTTTTGCGCGCGCAGGTTGGCGACGCAGGCGATGCGGGAGCCGGTCACGCCCGGGAGCCCCTCGGGGGGAGTCGGTGGACCGGTGGTGACCACGAAGTTGGGCATGGTGGTGATCGCCTCGGCCGGGATGGACAGCTCTCGCTCGTCCCACTCGGCGAGCGCCTGGCTGACGGTGATGACGTGATCGACCTGGGTGCAGGCCAGGCGGTACACCCGTCGGCGGGGCCGCCGGGTCTCGGGGTCGGCGCCGAGGTGGTCGTGCCACACGAGGCGGGTTCGGGGCACGAGGAGGCAGGCGGCCGCGGAGATGAACAGCGACGTGCCGTGGGCGTGCACCACGTCGATGCGCTCGTGGCGCAGGTAGGCGGCGAGGCGCAGCACGGCGGCCGGGTCCTCCCGTCGTCGACGCCGACCGAGGGCGAGCTGGTCGATGTCGGGTCGGGCCTCCGCAGCGAGGACCCCGACGTGTCGGGTCGTGCAGAGCGCGGTGCGGAAGCGGTCGACGGAGAGGCCGTTGGCCAGGTTCACGGCCATCCGCTCGGCGCCGCCCGCGTCGAGGCTGTCGGTGACGTGCAGCACCGAGGTGCGCGGCCGGGTCGGGCGCACGGTGGTGCGCCACCAGTGGCTGAGCAGCACCCCGATGGCCGACTCGAGCTCCTCGAGGGAGTGGCGCTGTCCCCACTCCGCTGCGCTCGCGCCGAGGGCGTCGGCGGCGTCGGGATCCGCAGCGAGGGTCCGGAGCGCGTCCGCGAGTGCTTCGACGTCGCCGGAGGGGACCACGACGCCGCGGCCGTCGAGCATCTGGGGGACCATGCCCCGGTCCGAGCCCACGCACACGACCCCGAAGGTCATGGCCTCGGCGATGGCCTTCGGCCACCCCTCGGACTGGGACACGAGGACGAGGGTGTCCGCCTGCTCGTAGTGGTCGAGGACCGCCTCGATGCCCACGGCGCCGGCGAAGGTCACCCGCTCGTCGATCCCCTCGTCGCGGACGAGGGCCTCGAGCCGGCCGCGCTCGGCCCCGTCGCCCACCACGGTGGTGTGCACGTCCACACCGTCGGCGACGACGGCGGCGACCGCTCGCAGCACGGTGTCCACGTTCTTCGGGCCGCTGAGTCGGCCGACGAACAGCACGCGCAGCGTGCCGGCCCGCCGCGGCTTCCGCTCCAGGCGGCGGGCCCGCTCCACCTGCTCGTCGGTGAGCACTGACGTGAAGAACGGGATGACGTGGCGGGGCTGGTCCGGCCACTCGCCGTACACGGTGACGGGGCCGTGCCACCACCGAGAGGAGAGCACCGCCCGCTGGAGCCGGACCGTCCACTTCTCACCCGGGAAGCCGTTCCACTGGCCGGCGTACTTCGCCACGAGCCGCCGGCGCAGCAGCGGGGCGAGGAAGACACCCAGCAGGCCCATGTTGCCCGGGCAGCGGACATGGGCGGCGTCGCCGTCGAGCAGGGCCCGGACCACCCGCCAGACGAGCAGCGGGAGCAGGGCGAGCTGGTGCAACTTGGGCCCGAGGCCGTCCCCTCCCGTGGGCGGGACGGGACGGAGCTCGAGGCCGTGGTCGGGGAAGGGCACGCAGTCGCCCGTGGGGGCGGTCGCCTCGGTGGGCCCGACGATGATCACCCGCTCGAACAGGTGGCACCACAGGTCGATCTCGCGGACGTAGGGGGCGTGCGACCAGAGCCGGCCCTCCCACACGTGGTGGGGCGCGGAGGAGACGATGGTGAGCGTCCGTGGGTTGCCCATGTCGGCGTCCTCAGGCCCGGGGCCCGGTGCCGGAGGATGCTTCCGGGGGCGTGGCGACGCAGTGCTCGAAGAAGGCCTCGTTGCGTCCCGCCAGCACGTCGACCGAGAACTCGCGCTCGGCCCGGCGGCGCCCGGCCCGTCCCAGGGCAACGCGTCGGTCGTCGTCATTGAGGAGGTCGCTCAATGCGGCGGCGATGGAACCGGGGTCGTAGGGGTCGCACAGCACGCCGGACACCCCGTCCTCGATGACCTCGGGGGCGGGGCCGATGTCGCCGGCGAGGACGGCGCGTCCGACCGACAGGCCCTCCAGCCAGGCCAGGGGCATGGCCTCCATGTGGGAGGGGAAGGCGCAGATCGACGCCCGGGCCAGGACCTCGGGCAGCTCGGCGTGGTCGACCGGGCCCAGGAAGTGCACGTGGGCCGCCGTGGCGGGGTCGAGGCCGGCTTCGAGTCGGTCCCGGAAGGACCCGTCGCCGTCGACCCAGTCGCGCCCGGCCACGTCGAGCTGGGCCTCGGGGTGGCGCTCGAGCACCGCGGGGAAGGCCTCGAGGAGCTGGCGGATCCCCTTCTTCTCGCAGAGCGTGCCGGCGAACGCGATGCGCCCGGGCTCACCCTCCCCGCGGCCGGGCCGGAAGAGCTCGGTGTCGACCGCATTGGGCAGGACGGTGATGTGCCGGTCGCCGAGGCGGAGCAGCGAGCGGGTGGTCTCGCCCACGTAGGTGCTGACGGCGCAGAGGTGGTCGGCGCGGCGGAACGAGCGGCGCTCGAGCCAGCTCCGCCACGGCCGGGGCCGGTCCCCCAAGGTGGTGGCGAAGAAGTGGTGGCCCCCGTTCATGCGGATCACCGTGCGGTAGGGGCGGTGGCGGGGCAGCACGGCGAGGGCGAGCTCCTGGCCTTCGACCACGTCGATGGGCTGCTCGCGGTGACGTTCTGAAAGGGCATGGCGGAGGCGGCGGCCGTGCACCAGGAACCCGGTGCCGCGCACGCGCGCGTGGGGGAGGCGCACCACCCGCACCCCTTGGTCGTCCTCGATCCCCGGCCGCGTCCGCGAGATGCCGAGGACCGTGACCTCGTGCCCGCGTGCCACGAGCGCACGGGCCAGCGACTGGACGAGCGAGCCCACCCCGCCGTGGGGCTCCGGGGGGTACTCATGGCAGAGGAAGCAGAGGTGCAGAGGCATCGGGTGGGGGCCGATCCTACGGGGCCGCCGCCCCACCGGCCGCTACCTTGGCGCCATGGCAGGTCGCAGCCGCACCCCCGAGGTGGACCGGCTGCACCAGGTGTACGAGGGTTACGACGCCGACGAGTCCGCCCGGGCGAGGTGGAGCCTCGACAACGCCGGCAACCGGGCCATCCACGCCGAGCGGGCGCGTCGCGCCGGCGTGGTCCTGTCCGGCGCCGTCGGCCCCGTCCTCGACCTGGGCTGTGGCGGGGGCCAGGTCCTCGTCGAGCTCGACCGCGCGCTGCCCACGGACGGGCTCCGGGTCGGGGTCGATCTGCGGGCGGCCCGACTCTCGGTTGCCGCCGATGCGGCCCCCGGCGCCGGATTCGCTCGGGCGGAGGGGTCGGCCCTTCCCTTTCCGGACGCAACCTTCGGCCTGGTGCTCGCCTTCACCCTCTTCAGCTCCATCCTCGACGAGGCCGCGGCCCGGGCGGTCGCCACCGAGCTGGGACGCGTCCTGCGCCCGGCCGGACGGGTGCTCTGGTACGACCTGCGGCGGCCCAACCCGTCCAACGACGCGGTGCGTCCGCTGGCGCCGGCAGAGATCGAGGCGTTGTTCCCGGGCTGGACGGCGAGCCTGCGCCCGCTGACCGTGCTGCCACCGCTGGCCCGTCGCCTCGGTCCCGCGACCGACGCGCTGTATCCGCGGCTCGCCCGCGTCCGGCCGCTGACCACCCACCTCCTCGGCACCGTGACCAAGCCGGCGTGAGCCCGAGCACGGGCCGCGACCGCCTCGTCGCCCTCTACCGCCGGCTGCCGGCGCCGGGCCGGGACCTCGTCGCCGGCGCGCAGGGGTTGCGCCTGCGGGCCTGGCGCTACGGGCCCGGCGCCGACGCGCTCACCGCGGCAGTCCTCGAGCGCGACCGCTGGACCGAGGACCGATGGCGCTCGTGGCTGGCCGAACGACAGGCCGCGGTCCTGGCGCACGCCGCTGTCGCCGTCCCCCACCACCGCCGGTGGTTCACGGCGCATCCGGACCGCGACCCGGTCGAGTTGGGCGACTGGCCGGTGACGACGAAAGACGCGGTCCGGGCCGATCCGGCGGCTCTGGTCGCCGACGATGCCCCCCGGTGGCGCTATCGGGACCAGACGAGCGGCACCAGTGGGTCCCCGTTGTCGATCTGGACCTCCCGTGGAGACCTCCGGGCGTTCTTCGCCCTGCACGAGGCCCGCACCCGCCGCTGGCACGGCGTCAGCCGTCACGACCGCTGGGCCATCCTCGGGGGGCAGCTCGTGGTCCCGCCCGGACGGGACCGTCCGCCCTACTGGGTGCACAACCGGGGCCTGCACCAGCTCTACCTGTCGACCCACAACCTGACGCCGACGACGGTCGGGGAGTACGTCACGGCGCTCGCGCGCTTCGCTCCCACCCACCTCGTGGTCTACCCGTCGGCGGCGGCCTTCCTGGCCCGCCTGGCCCTCGACGCCGGACTCCGGATGACCGGCCCCCGGGTGGTCATCGCCAACGCCGAGCCGGTCTCGGCGGGACAGCGGGCCCTCATCGAGGAGGCCTTCGGCTGTCCGGTCCGGGAGACCTACGGGATGGCCGAGATGGCGGCGGGCGCCAGCGAGTGCGAGGCGGGCACGCTGCACCTGTGGCCGGACTGCGGCGTCGTCGAGGTCGTCGACGACGCCGACGCCCCCGCGCCCGAGGGCGGGTCGGGCCGGTTCGTGCTCACCGGCCTCACCAACGACACCACGGCGTTCGTGCGCTACGCCAACGGTGACCGGGGCCGGGCCCCGGTGTGGGGCGCCGGTTGCGCCTGCGGCCGGGCACTGCCGGTGCTGCCACCGGTCGAGGGCCGCACCCAGGACCTCATCGCCACCCCCGACGGCGGACGCCAGTTCTGGTTCAACCCCGTCTTCTACGGTCTGCCCGTGGTCGAGGCGCAACTGGTGCAGGAGCGCGTCGACCTCGTGGTGGCGAGCGTCGTGGCGGGCGAAGGCTACGACGCCGCCGCCGAGGCGACCATCGCGTCCCGCCTGCGCGACCGTCTGCCGGGCGTCGAGGTCCGGGTCGAACGCGCCGACGCCATCGAACGGGGCCCCAGCGGGAAGTTCCGCCCCGTCGTGTCGCTCGTCGCCGGCGACGAGGCCTGATCCGCGCTCGCCGCTAGTCGCGCTCGCCGCTAGTCGCGCCAGCGGCCCCGCCACCGCCACAACCCGGCCAGCCATCCCGTCCCGTAGGAGAGCTGGAGACAGGCGAAGCACGCCGGCAGCACGGCCACGGTGGGCGGGTCGTCGCGGCCGGTGACCACCGCGGCGGCGAGGGTGGCCCCGGCGTAGGGGCCGGCGACGAGCAGGAGGGGCCACCGTCGGCGGGTGACCAGAGCCAGCCCGGCGCCGCCCCCGAGGCCCAGGACCAGGGCCAGCGGCGCCAGATGGCGCCAGGAGGCGACCCCGCGGTGCTTCTGGGCCACCCGCACCTTGAACACGCCGTACTGGAAGTACTGGCGCCACAAGGACCGCAGGTCGGCGCGGGTCCAGTACCGCGAGCGCAACGACGGGTCCATCCAGATGACGCCGCCGGCCCGGGTGAGGCGGAGGTTCAGCTCGTCGTCCTGGTTGCGCACGAGCTCCTCGTCGAAGGTCCCGATGCGGTCGAACACCTCCCGCCGGTAGGCGCCGAAGGCGAGGGTGTCGACCGG
The DNA here is from genome assembly GCA_016794585.1 of Acidimicrobiales bacterium. NCBI lineage: Bacteria > Bacillati > Actinomycetota > Acidimicrobiia > Acidimicrobiales > Acidimicrobiales bacterium. The sequence continues at coordinate 186,466 of JAEUJM010000040.1, read as the reverse complement.
GCCGGGCTCGGCCGCACCGACGCGGAACCCGGCCCCCGTGCCGAAGCGGGAGGCCATGGCGAGGGCGATGGCCCGGGCCACCACGCCGTCGCCGCTGGGCAGGCTCTCGATCATGCCGCCCACGCAGTCGGCCCCGGTCTCGGCCAACAGCTCCTCGCAGCGGCGCAGGTAGTCACGGGGCAAGGCGCAATGGCCGTCGACCCGCACGACCATGTCGCCCCGGGCCTCGGCCAGGCCCCGGTTCATGGCCGTGGGCACGATGCCTTCGGGGTTGTCGAGCACCCGGACGCGTGGATCGCCGGCGGCGGTGGCGGCCACGACCGCTCGGGTCTCGTCCTGCGAGCACCCGTCGACGACGAGCACCTCCATGCGCTCGGGATCCACGTCCTGGTCGAGCACCGAGGCGAGGGTGCCGGCGATGCGCCCCGCCTCGTTGCGGATGGGCATGATCACCGTGAACGTCGGGGGCGGGGCGGCCATGGCGACCGCAGCGTACGCCCGGGGCACGGGGTGGTTCGACGGTTCGGCGGTGACGCGGCAGGCTGGGGAGGTGACGAACGGCGCGGCTCCCGGCGACGTGGACGACGACGCCGAGCGGCGTCGGGCCCTCCAGGAGGAGGAGTACCGCCTCCCGCACCACTGGATCCTGCGAAAGCACGGGCTGCACAACTACCTCCACAAGTCCGACCGGCTCGCCTCGTTGATCCGTGAGCGCGGCGTCGAGGGCGGCACCGCCCTCGACGTGGGTTGCGGGGACGGACGGGGCACCCACGAACTGGCGGTCCGCCTCGGTCCCGCCTTCACCTGGACGGGCGTCGACTTCTCGGAGCGGGCCATCGCGTTCGCCCGGCTCATGGCGCCGGACCTGCAATTCGAGGTGCAGGACGGGGAGGCGCTCGCTTCCGAGGATGGCGCCTTCGACCTCGTCGTCGCCCGCGAGGTCATCGAGCACGTGCCTCCTGACGAGGTCGGCGCCTTCGTGGCCGAGCTGCGACGCGTCCTGCGCCCGGGCGGCACGCTCGTGATCACCACCCCCACCACCAACCGCCGCGTGCCCGACAAGCACTTCCAACACTTCACCGAGGCGTCGCTGCGCTCGGCCGTGACCGGCGCCGGCGGCTTCCAGGTCGAGGTGGTCGAGGGTCTGGGTTGGTTCCCGGGCCATCCGCGCGTCGAGCGGGCCTACCGCTACGTGATCGCGCTGCCGGCGCTCTGGCGGCTCGACGCCTGGTGCGGGACCCGGGCGCTGCCGCCCGCAAGGGCCGACGACCTGCTGCTCGTGGCCCGGGCCGTCTGAAGTCGAGCCGGCGTCACCCGCCGGTGGCGATGGTGGCGAGGACCTCCGCGATGGTGGCGCTCGATCGGCCCACCGGCACCCCGACCTCGAGGCGGGCCAGCGCCTCGCGACCTTCGGCGTCGAGGGTCGGGTCGGCCAGGTAGGCGTTGACGTGCTCGGCCAGCTCGGTGGGGGAGCGGGCGAAGCGTGCCGCGCCCAGTTCGACCACGGGTCGGTAGTGGTCGAAGCGGTAGTAGTGGTCCCAGATGGGCAGGCCGAACGGCGGGGGGTCGGTGACGTCGAAGGCCACGTTCACCACCGGCCGGCCGTGGAGGCCGAAGTCGAGGGTCATGGTCGAGGCCAGGTTCACGTTGACGTCGGCGTGGTGGGTCAGGTTGGCGAGCAGGTCGACGTCGGCGTCCGTCGGCAGGGCTTCGGACCAGTCCGCCCCGGAGGGCCGGTCCCACAGAGGGGGCGCCCAGCACAGCTCGGGGAAGTCGGCCCGCACCCCCGCGTAGCGGGCACCGTCGTCGACGGGCGCCGGGCGCACGACCACCTGGGCGTCGCCGCGGATGGCCCCGCTCCGGACCAGGTCGAGGAGCACCCGGACGTGACCGGGGTCGTCCGGGCTGTTGCCGGCATCGCCCCCCGAGAAGCACAGCACCGGGCGAGCAGGGTCGAGGCCGAGCCGGGCGCACAGCTCGGCACGCGTCCAGAGCCGACCTTCCTCGTCGTAGGGGTCGAACTGGGGCGTGCCCACCACGTGCACCCGGTCCCGGGGGATCTCCGGGTAGTAGTGGCAGAGCTCGGCGGCCATGTGCTCGCTCCACACCAGGTAGTGGTCGAAGGGTGCCGCGATGCGTCCCTTCGACGAGAGGTTGTCCCACGAGAAGATGAAGGTGGCGGTGGGGATGCCGAGCGCTCGGGCGGCGAGCACCGGGGGGACGACCGTCGGGGGCCGCTGGTGGGTGCAGAAGAGCACGTCGGGGGCGGCCGCCGCGAGCTGCGCCCGGTGGCGAGCGACCTCGGGGCGCCGGCCCACGGCCGCGGTGTGCGCCCGGTCGACCCAGGCCAGGCGTCGGGGCCCGGCCATGGCGCGCCCGCCCAGCCGGGCGGTGCGGTGCAGCGCCCGGCGGCGCCGCGATCCGGTGACGGGCTGACGGAGGTTGTGGCGCATCGACTCGGTGTCCGACCACTCCATCTGCCCGTAGAGGAGCGTGTAGCGCAGCAGGGAGGCGAGTGCGGTCTCGTCGTAGGTGCCCAGTGGGTACTCGGCGTCGGGTCGACCCTCGGGGGCCACCTGCGACTCGACGAAGCCGTCGCGCAGCCCGTGCACGGCCACCCACGTCCCGTGGCGGGCGAGGGCCGGACCGAACCGTCCGAGCAGGAAGTTGCGGGCGCTGACGCCGTCGGCGACGAGGACGGCGGCCCTCATCCCCGGTCGGGCACCACCTCGAGGGCGGCCTCGTCGATCATCTCGCGCAGGATGTCCGCGAGGGTGTGTCGGGCCTCCCACCCGCAGTGGGCGTGCAGCTTGGCGGTGTCGGGCACGCGTCGCGCCATGTCCTCGAAGCCCCGCTCGTACGCCTGGTCGTAGGGCACCAGCGAGATCGTCGAGGGGCTGTCGCAGGCGGCGATGATGCGCTCGGCCAGGCCGGCCATCGAGATCTCCTCGGTGGATCCCACGTTGAAGACCTCACCGACGCTGTCGTCGCGGTCGAGCAGGGCGACGAGTGCCGCCACGACGTCGGCCACGTGGCAGAAGCAGCGGGTCTGGGTGCCGTCGCCGTAGACGGTGAGCGGGTCGCCGGCGAGCGCCTGGCGCACCAGGCGGGGGATGACCATGCCGTAGGCCGGGCTCTGGCGTGGCCCGACGGTGTTGAAGAGGCGGACCACGACGGTGGGCAGGCCCCGCTCCTCGTGGTAGGCGTAGGCGAGGATCTCGTCGACGGCCTTGGCGGTGCTGTAGGCCCAGCGGGCGACGGTGGGGGACCCCAGCACGGAGTCGGAGGTCTCCGCCAGCGGGCTCGCGGGGTTCTTGCCGTAGATCTCCGAGGTGCTCGCCAGCAGGATCTTGCGGCGGTACCGGTGGGCGGCCTCGATCATGTTCTCGGAGCCCCGGATGTTGGTGACCAGCGAGCTGAGGCGCTGCTCGACGATGAGCTTGACGCCGACCGCGGCGGCGAGGTGCACGACGACGTCGCAGTCGGCCACCACCTTGTCGACGGCCAGCTCGTCGAGCACCGAGCCCTGGACGAAGGTGAAGCGCTCCGAGGCCATGGCGCTGGCGAGGTTCTCGAGGCGCCCCGTCGAGAGGTCGTCGAGGACGGTGACCTCGTCGCCCCGCGCCAGCAGCGCGTCGGTGAGGTGGGAGCCGATGAAGCCGGACCCGCCGGTGATCAGGTAGCGGACCGCCATCGGCGAGAGCATACGACCCAGGACGGGCCGCACGGACCCGAGGGGTCCCTCCCCGTCGGGCGGGCACCTATCCTGGCGCCATGGTGCTGGGGGGCGCGTCTTCGTGAAGCTGTTGATCGCCATCCCGGCGCTCGACGAGGAGGACAGCATCGAGTCGATCATCGAGCGCACCCTGGCGGCGCGCTCGACGATCATCGAGCGCTCACCGGTGACCGAGGTCGCCGTCACCGTCGTCAGCGACGGGTCCACCGATCGCACCGTCGAGCGGGCGAGCCGCCACCTCGAGCAGGTCGACCTCATCGTGTTCGAGCAGAACCAGGGCTACGGCGCCGCCATCAAGGCGGCGTGGTCGGCTTCGGACGCGGAGCTGTTGGGCTTCCTCGACGCCGACGGCACGTGCGACCCGGTGTTCTTCGCCGACCTGTGCGCGACCCTCGACGAGCGCGACGTCGACGTGGTGCTGGGCTCCCGAATGAGCGCCACCAGCAAGATGCCGCTCGTGCGCCGGGTGGGGAACCGCATCTTCGCGGGCCTGCTCCGGGCGGTGTCGTCCGAGGACGTGTCCGACACCGCCAGCGGCATGCGGGTCGTCCGTCGCTCGAGCTTGGCAAAGCTGTACCCCCTGCCCGACGGCCTGCACTTCACGCCGGCCATGAGCGCCCGGGTGCTGCTCGACGACGACCTCCACCTGGTCGAGATCGAGATGCCCTACGACGAGCGCGAGGGTGAGTCGAAGCTCTCCGCGGTGTCCGACGGGGGGCGGTTCCTGTGGGTGATCCTGCGGACCGCCGCGCTCTACCGGCCGGCCCGCCTGCTCGGCCCGCCCGCGGCGCTCTGTCTCGCCGTGGCCACGCTGTTGATGGTCGGACCCACCCTCTACTACCTCGAGAACCAGCGCCTCCAGGAGTGGATGATCTACCGCTTCCTGGTCAGCAGCCTGCTCGTCACCGCCGCGCTCCTGCTCGCCAGCGGGGCCTACCTCACCGCCCGCATCGTCGACGTCACGTTGATGCCACAGGTGGTCCGCACGGGCGTGCGGCCGGCCGTGCGGCGGGTGTCCGCGAGCCGCTGGTTCTGGGCCGTCCCCGCGGCGCTGTTCCTGCTGGGCGGCCTGCTGGTGCTCCCCAGCTTCCTCCAGCTCGTGCGCACGGGGGCCACCTACGAGCACTGGTCGCGCTTCATCGCCATGACCACCCTGTACTCGGTCGCCCTCATCCTCATCGTCGTGCGGGTCATCGACTCGTTCCTCGTGCTGGTCGACGAACGCCTCACCCAGCGTCGAGAGGCCGAGGCGCGGCAGCCGCCGCCGGAGGCGGAGCCCCACCTCGTCGGTGCCGCCGGGTGAGGCCACGGACCTGATGGGCGAGGAGCTGTTCGAGCGGGCCGACGAGTACGACGCGATGTTGGCCGAGGGGCTCTCGCTGTCCGGTGAGGACAAGGGCTGGTTCATCGAGGGGCGCCTGCGCTGGTTGTCCGGCCGCCTGCCCACCGAGGCGCGGCCCCGACGCATCCTGGACTTCGCGTGCGGGGTCGGAGACACCGCGGCGGCGCTGGCGCGCACGTTCCCCGGTGCGGAGGTCGTCGGCTTCGACCTGGCCGAGGCGGCGGTCGAGCGGGCCCGGGAACGCCACGGCGCCCCCGGCATCACGTTCGTGTCGGGCACCGACCTCCCGGCCGGCACGTTCGACCTCTGCTACGTCAACGGCGCCTTCCACCACATCCCGTCCGCCGAGCAGCCCCGCGTGCTCGCGGGGCTGCGGGCCGTCCTGGCCCCCGGCGGATGGCTGGCCTTGTTCGAGAACAACCCCTGGAACCCCGGGGCCCGCCTCGTCATGCGACGGATCCCGTTCGATCGTGACGCGGTGATGCTCAGCATCCCGCGCGCCCGCCGACTGGTGCACGAGGCGGGCTTCGCCGAGGTCCGGCCCACCACCACGGGGTTCTGGTTCCCCCGGGCGCTGGCGCCGCTGCGGCCGACGGAGCGGGCGCTCAGCCGGCTTCCGGGCGGGGCGCAGTACCTCGTGCTCGCCCGCGCCTGACGGCGACGGCGTCGGCCGCGGAGAGGACGGCGACGGCGACGAGGGGGGCGAAGAGGCCCAGGGTGGGCACCAGGTACCGCACGATGGACAGGGCGCCGATGGCCGCCAGCCAGGCGCAGCCGGTCAGGGCGAGCACCAGCCAGACGTACCAGCGGCCGGCCGGGCTGCGCCGGCGGGCGGCCACCGCTCCCACCACGGCCGTCCCCACCCAGGCGAGCTGGGTGAGCAGCAGAGCGCCCTCGAAGCGGAACGACTCCGTCCCGTACCAGGACCGTGCGGCCTTGTAGGCCACGAGCTGGCCCACGACCACCGGGCGCTCCCTGAGCGCCTCGCCCAGGTAGCTGCGGGCGCTGCCGTCCCGGAGCAGCTCACCCTCGCGAGCGTGGGTCTCGACGACGAAGTCCCGCAGCCCACCCGGCATGGGGAGGTCCTCGGCCTCGGCCGGGGAGTCCACGGCGAAGCTGAGTCCCTCGACGAGGTTGGCGTCGTTGGCGTCGGACAGCAGCACCGGGGTGCCCGCGGCCGTGCTCATCCAGGCCGAGACCGCCAGCACGGGCACCGCGCACGCGGCCACGAAGGTACCGGCGCGCCGCGTGCGCTCACCGGCGCCGCCGGCCAGGCGCAACCACAGCACGAGGGCGAAGCCGGGGACGAGCAGGAGCCCGGCGGGACGGACGACGGCGGCGACCCCGAGCAGGGCGCCGGCGGCCGCCAGGCGCCGCCAGCCCGCGCGACCGGACCCCAGCGGCGGCACGAGCAGGAGCACCACGCCGTAGAGCAGCACCAGGAAGGGGATCTCGCTGTTGGGCTGCTTGGTCGTCCAGAGGGTCAGGGGGTAGGCGAGCCACGCGACGCTCGCCACCCAGGCGTGGCGACGGTCGAAGATCCGCCGTGCGACGAGGTGCAGGAGCACGCCGGCGACCGCCGTCATCACGATGGTCAGGGGGGTCACCAGGGACTGCCGCTCGGCACCGGTGGCGTCCGCGACCGTGAAGGTGGCGCCGAGGAGCAGGGGGTACCCGGGCGGGTAACGCGTGGCCGGCGTGCGGTCGTCGCCGAAGACGACGCCGTGACCGTCGGCGATCTGCTCGGCCACCGGGCGGTAGAACGCGTCGTAGTCGGAGCCCTCGTTGGCGGCCACGCCGGCGGGCAGCGCGGCACGGAAGAGCGTGAGCAGGAGCACCTGCCCGAGGAAGAGCAGGACGAGGTCGCGCGCGAGGCGCCGGTCCCTCACCGCCTCGGCGCGGGCTGGTCCGTGGGGATGCCCCCACGCCCGGCCGCCCGGGACAGGTACTGGCACACGTACAGGACCCGCTCCTCGGCGACGGCGTGACCGCCCTTGTGGTAGCCGCGGGTGTCGGCGAACACGACGGTGCCGCGCGGAGCGATCGCGGTGCGCCACTGCGCCGAGGGGAGTACCTCCGCCATCTGGTCGTCGGTGGAGCGGGGGGTGGTCCCGTCGACGGCGCTCGCCGCCGGCCGGCGTCGGACCGAGCCCTTCGCGTGGGTGCCCGGGGCGTAGTGGAAGGGGCCCGCGCCCTCGTCGACGTCCTCGAGGGTGACGAACACCTTGAGGATGAGGCGGTCCTCGGGGTCGCGGTGCCACAGCTGGGACTGCGTGGGTGGGGCGTCGACGACGAGGGTGTGCCAGATGTCGACGTAGCGGAGCCGGACGAACATCGCGTAGTACCCGTGCACGACGGCCAGCACCGCAGGATCGAGGGCGAAGCCGGTGAGCGCGTCGTCGGGGTCCGTGGACGGCGGGCCCTCCAGCAGGCCGACGACGAAGGGCTTCTGCGGCCCGTCGTCGCCGCGCGCCAGCGCCTCCCGGGCAGTGTCGACGGCGGCGGTGCGCTCGCGTCGTGCGCGATCGGCGGCGGTCAGGAAGGTGGCGGCCGCCTCGGTGCCCACCAGATCGTCGAGGGCGACGGTGGCGATGCCGTCGCGGTCGAGGTCGGCGACGAGGCCCGCGGTGCGCGACGTGACCACGGGTCGGCTCCGGCGGTAGGCGAGGGTCGGCCCCGCGTTCAGGCCCCATCGCCAGGTCGCCGAGGAGCGCCGCGCCGCTGCCCGCGCCCACCGGTCCGCGCGACGGAGTGCCGCCCTGGCCGCCACGGTCAGCGCACCCCCCCCGGCCTGCCGGATGCGACGCTCGAGGCGGGGCCGCACGAGACGATCGGCGACACGGGCCCGCAGCGGCCACGGGAGGCGGCCGGCGAGCGGGATGCGGCCATGCGGCGTGATCGGCGCCCGGGGAGTGCCGGTCGGCCCACTCGCGTCCGCCGGGTCGTCGCCGCCGCCGTCGACGGCGGCCCTCGTGGCCTCCAGCTCGTCGTCCATCCAGGGCTCCACCACGTTGCCCATGTGCTGCGCGTAGGCACGGCTCGTGGCCAGGCGCCAGAGGCCGATGCGGTCGGCCGGCTCGTCCAGCCACCGTGTCTCGGAGCCGCCGACGGCGCGCCGCGACGGCTCGGGCGGCGTCGCGTCGATGACGGCCCGCCGCAGCGTGAGCACCCAGTGGGGGGCGCCGACGCACGCGGTCACGCCTGCCCGTCGCACGAGGAGTTGGTGGCGGCGCCACTCCTCGGGGAACAGGTCGGGTCGGCCGATGCTGGCCGCGAAGCGGTCGAGGTCGTCCTCGTCGACGACCGATCCCACCTGGAGCTCGCGGCGGGAGAGCGCGCCGAGCAGCGTGGCCGAGGTCAGGTGGAACGCGCCCGGCGGGCTCGGGAACAGCGAGGCGAACCCGCACTCGGGGAACGTCGTGAAGAGCTCCTCCACCGCGGCCACCCAGCCGGGCCGGAACAAGATGTCGGCATCGCTGATGGTGACCAGGGGCTCGAAGGAGGCGCGGGCGACGGCGAGGACCGAGTCGACCTTGCCGCGGTTGGGCTGGTTGACCACGACCTGGTCCACCCAGCCGGCATCCTGTGCCGCCCGCAGGTCGGCCAGCACCTCGGGGCAGGAGCCGTCCGACACGAGCGTGACGGCAACCTGGCCCCCTGCCGTGAGCCGCACGGAGTCGAGGCAGCGGGCCAGCACGGCGCGGGCCTCGGTGAAGTAGCCGTCCAGGTGGGGGATGTGCACCGGGATCACGAGGCGGTGGGGGCCGAACGGCGGGAGGTCGCCGGCTTCCTTGGCCGGGTGGACGCCCTCCCTCACCGGCCCCCCCGGGAGGCGGCCAGGCGGCCGAGGAAGGCCGTCACCTCGTCGAGGTAGTCCTGGAGGTCGTGGTGGGCCTCGACCTGGGCGCGGGCCCGCCCGGCCAGCTCCAGCCGCCGTGTGGAGTCGCCGAGGAGGCGTCCCAGCGGCTCGACGAACGCGTCCTCCACGTTCGGGTCGACCACCAGCTCGATGGCGTCGCCGTGGAGCTCGGCGACCACGGGGGAGTCCGACGCGACACAGGCCAGTCCCGAGGCCATGGCCTCGAGCAGCGAGAGGGGGTGGCCCTCGTCCTGCACGGACGGGAGCACGTAGACGTCGGCGGCGGCGTGGCAGCTCGCCACGAGGTCTCGATCCACCGGGCCCTGGAAGCGCACGTGATCGGCGATGCCGAGTCGATCGGCGAGGTGGCGGAGGCGCGCGAGGTATCCCTCGTCGCCTCCTCCCACGAGCCAGAGCACCGCGCCGGGAGCGCGATCGAGCACGCGTGCCCAGGAGTGCAGGAGGAGGTGGGCGCCCTTGCTCGGCGCCAGGCGGGCCAGGAAGAGCACGACGGGGCCGTCCTCGGGCAGCGCCCAGCGGGCCCGCGCCCCGGCGCGCGCCGCGTCGTCGGCGGGCTGGAAGCGTCGGAGGTCCACGCCGTTGGGACGCACCAGGACCAACGGCTCGTAGGCGTAGAGCTCGGCACGGTCGGCCCGGTACGACGCCTGGGTGAGGGTGATGACGGCGTCCAGGGTGTCGAGGCGGTACAGCGCCCGTGCCCGTTCGGGCGGGAGGTGGTAGCTGCGACCGTGCTGGGAGAGCACGAAGGCCGGTTCGACCGCTCCCTGGCGGCGCAGGAAGGGCCCGAGCTTGTAGTCGTCCCAGATCACGACCACGGGCGGCGGGGCGGCCACCAGCAGCTCCGCCACCTCGCCGGCGTAGCGGATCCGCTCGCGTGACCCCATCCCCTCGAAGGCGAGGCGTCGGGCGCGCTCGGGCAGGCGCAGGGCGGCCGAAGCCATGGGACCCTGCGCCGCCGTCCCCACGAGCAGGGTCCGGTCGGCCTCGGCGGACGGGGGGACCGGACCGTCCCAGAAGCTGACAGCGAGCTGGCGGAGCGGTCCGTCGTGGTGGAGCAGGGCTTGGATGAGCGAGTTGTACGAGCCCGCTGCGAACGGCGGGTTGAAACTGAGGTGGACGACGTCGGCATCGGCCAGGTCGGCGCGGTCGGCAGGGCTCATCGCGGCGGACCGAGGACGAGCAGGCCGGCCGGGAGCTCGCCGGCGTCGGGCTCGTCGCTCGTCTCCCAGCCCCACCGGCGGGCCACGGCGAGGCACCGGTCGCGGTTGTCGTGACCGTGGTACTCCACGAGGAACACCGGGCGGGTCGGCCATCCGCCGGGCCCGGTCGAGGCGTCGAGCACCGCCCCCTCCGCTCCCTCGATGTCGATCTTCACGACGTCGGGCGCCGCGTCGGTCAGGAGGTCGTCGAGGGACCGGGCGGGGACGACTGCGGTGTCCACCGCGGGCTTCTGGTGGCTCCAGCCGGCCTCGTCGATGCGGCCGTTCGCGAGGTTCCGCGTGAGGTGCATCGTCACGGTGCCCGTGGCGGGTGCGACCGCGGCAGGCAGCACCTCGACGGGAAGGTCCGGGTTCAGGCGGCTGCGGTCCTGCAGGGTGGCGAGGTTGTCTGGGTGGGGCTCGACGGCGATCACCCGCCCGGCGGCGCCCACCACCGCCTTCGACAGGAAGCTGAGGTAGCCGCTGTTGGCGCCCAGGTCGAGGAGGGTGGCTCCCGGAGTGAGCTCGCGGAGCAGGTGGTTCACGAGATCGGGCTCGTACGTGCCGTCCAGCATCGACTCGGGATAGCGATCGTCCTCGCGCCACCGCAGGCTCCGGCCGCCGGGCAGCGGCACGGTCACCGGGTGGCGACGGCACCCGCGCCGGGTGGCGCCGGCGACGATCCGCCGGGCCCGGTCGACGATCGTGGTCATGGCGTCGCCGTCGCCCGTGCCGGCGCCCGGCGGGCATCGTCGCGGAGCCCCTGCCACAGGTCGAGCAGGCGCTGCTCGTTCGCCGCCCGGGTGTTGCGCTCGAGGTAGCGGGCCCGGGCCGCGGCCCCGAGATCGTGACGGAGGGCGGGGTCGCCGACCAGGCGGTCGAGGGCGGCGGCGGTGGCGTCGACGTTGCCGACGGCGATGCGCAGGCCTTCGACGCCATCGCGGACACGATCGGGCATGGCCCCGCACGGAGTGGTGACGATGGGCAGGGCCGCCGCCATCGCCTCGGCCCCGGTGATGGGGCCGCCCTCCTCGATCGAGCACACGGCGAACACGTCGACGTCGCGGTAGAAGGCCGCGCGGTCGGGCACGAAGCCGAGGAACTCGACCCGCTCGGTGATGCCCGAGCGTCGGGCGAGGTGGCGCAGGTCGGCCTCGCAGGCACCGGTGCCCGCCACGATGAGCCGGGCGCCGGGTCGGTCCGGCGCGATGCGGGCGAAGGCCGCCAGCAGGGTGTCGAGGCCCTTCTCGCCGCTGAGGCGGCACAGCGACCCGATGCGGACGACGCCCGCCTGGGGGGCGGCGGGGAGCCGATCGATGGCCAGGAGCTCCTCCTCCACGCCGTCGGCCCATTGCTCGACGATGGTCACGGGTCCCTCGTAGCCGAAGCGGGCGCGCACGTCGTCGCCCTGGTGCTCGGCCATGACCGCGACGTGGTCGCAGCGGTCGGCGACGGCACGGAACCCGACGAGGTCGGGACGGGCGGCATACGCCTCGGTGACCTGCGCGATCTCGGTGTAGACGACGGGGACGCCGGCGTCCGCCGCGGCGCGGATGGCGCCGGTGACGAAGGGTTTCGGCTTGCCGAAGGTGTGGACGAGGTCGGCCCGGTGCACCGTGGTCGAGCCGTCGCCCTGCCAGTAGCCGTCGAGGTACGGCCGGGCCCGATCGAGGGCCAAGGTGGCCCGTCGGCGGGCGTCGAGCGGTCGGCGTCGCGTGGCGAGCTCCTTGGCGCCGGCCCCGGCACGGGCGACCCGACCGGCGGGGGTGGCCCGCCAGTGGCGCTCGGCGTCGTCGACCTCGGCCCATTCGCGTAGGAGGGGGCCGAGCTCGCCGTCGGCGGGGATCGGCCGGGGCGTGACCACCGTGACCTCGTAGCCGGCGCGGGCCGCGACGCGGGCGTGGGACAGGACGTGGTTCTCGAGGCCGCCGTGGCCCCCGAGGAACGCCGGCACGAGCAGGAGTCGGGGCGGGCGGTCAGCCATCGGCCGGGTGGCGGGCGTGCCAGCGGTGGGGCATCACGAACTGCCCGTACAGCATCTTCTTCGGGATGCGTCCCGATCCGAACACATCGGACTCCACGACGGTGACCTCCCCGGCGCGCTCGACCTCGTCGCACAGCTCGTCGTTGGAGATCAGGTAGGCGTCGAAGGTGTACTCACCCGGCGGGAGCAGCACCTGCGGCACCTCACAGAACACGGAACCTGCGGATGGGACCTCTGGGTAGTGGATGCCGGCCAGGAACGTGGAGACCGTGAAGAGGCGGTTGCCGATCTGGTCGGTGAACTTCAGCTCGAAGATGGGGTTGCGGATGGGGCGGTCCTGGGCGGCCTCGTACTCGATCTCGAACACCGCGGCGGCGCCGCACTGGAGGACCGGCATGGGGGCCCCGCCCTCGTCGTGGATGCGCACGCTCGTCACCCGGGCCCGGCCCGTGCCCCGGCGGTCGTCACGGTCGGAGAGGTCGGCCTCCTGCTCGGGCAGGACCGCGGCGAGGTAGCGCCGGATGCCCTCGGTGGGCGGCCCCATGTAGGTCAGCTCGCCGTGGTGCAACACGATGGACCGGTGGCAGAGGTTCTCGATGGCCGCCATGTTGTGGCTCACCAGGAGGACGGTGCGCCCCTCGGCGGCCACCTCGCTCATCTTGCCGAGGCAGCGCTTCTGGAACGAGGCATCGCCGACGGCCAGGACCTCGTCCACGAGGAGCACTTCGGGCTCGAGGTGGGCGGCGACCGCGAACGCCAGGCGCAGGCCCATGCCGCTCGAGTACCGCTTGATGGGTGTGTCGAGGAACTTCTCGACCTCGGCGAAGGCCACGATCTCGTCGAGCTTGCGGTCGATCTCGGTGCGGCGCATGCCGAGGATGGCGCCGCTCAGGTAGACGTTCTCGCGGCCCGTCAGCTCGGAGTGGAAGCCGGTGCCGACCTCGAGCAGGGACCCGACGCGGCCGCGGATGGTGACGTGCCCCTCGGTCGGGTCGGTGATCCGGGCCAGGATCTTCAACAGGGTGCTCTTGCCCGCGCCGTTGCGGCCGATCACGCCGAGTACCTCGCCGCTGGCGAGGTCGAAGTTGACGTCCCGCAGGGCCCACAGGTGCGCCTTCTCGCGAGGTGAGACCTCGGCGTCATCGCCACCACGCCGACGGAACGGGCGGGCCACCGTGTCGGACACGGCCTCGCGGAAGGTCTGCGTGCCTTGGAGGGTCTGGCCCAGCGTGTAGTACTTCGAGAGGTCGCGGACCTCGATGGCGAGGTCGCTCACGGTCGGCTCCGGGTCGGTGCGGTGACGGCGTCGAGGACGCCGGCGAACGCCCGGGCGATGTTCGGGGGCGACAGGTCGGCGGTCCGGGCCGGGTCGATCCGCAGGGTGTCGGTGGTGCCGCGTGCCGCGGCCTCCCACAACCGCTCGAGTGCGGTGACGACGCCGGTGACGTCGTCGGGTGCGACGCGCAGCGGATGTGCCTCCCCCATGAGGTCGGAGGCTACGGACTCCCGGGGGCTCAGGGCGAGTACCGGACGCCCGGCCGTGACGTAGTCGGTCAGCTTGGCGGGGAAGAACGGGCTCTCGGCTCCCGGTGCCTCGATGAGCACGGCCGCCGTGGCCCCCTCGACGAGGGCACGGGCCGTGGCCCGGCTGACCCGCCCCTCGTGGCGTCGCACGACGCCCGACGCCTCGAGCGCGGCGACCAGCTCCGGGCCGGGGCCGTCGGTGGAGGGGCCCTCCGTGCCGGTGGCGTTGACCGGGCCGGCCAGGACGAGACGGGTGGCGCCCGCCCGCTCGTGGTCGCCGGTCACGAAGGTGGCGACGGCCTCGACCAGGGGATCGATGCGGCGGTGGCGCAGCAGGGTGCCGGCGTGGACCAGCGTGAACGGGCGGTCGAGCGCACCGGCGACGAGGTCGCCGTCGATGCCCGGGGGCGACGGCCACGGGTCCAGCGAGTGGGGCACCACGTGGGACTTGGCCAAGAGGCCGGTGTCGCCGCCCACCACCCAGTCGCGCAGGCGCGCGCTGGGGAAGGTCAGGGCGTCGGCGCGTCGCAGGATGCGCTCGTGGCCGCGCTCCTGGAGGCGCATCGCCCGGGTACGGGGGGCGCGGTAGGGATCGGGCCACCGGCTCGCGGGCCAGGGGTCGTGGTAGTGCGCCACCCACGGGACGTCGGGGTCGAGGGAGAGGGTCGCGAGGTGGGGCTCGAAGCCGCCGCCTGCACCACGGGTGACGAGGACGTCCGGCGGCTCCTCGGCGAGGGCCGACTCCAGCGCGCCCCGCCAGGCCTCCACGGATCGTCGGTACCAGGTGGGGTGCCCGTCCACCGCGGTCCCGGCGAGGTCGACCGCCACCCGGATGCGGTGCCCCCCGCGGGTCGGGGAGGGGGGCAGCGTCGTGCAGTGGCGCAGCGGCCCCGTCAGCCACGGGAGGTCGGCGCGGAGCGACGACTCGGTGGCGGCCTCGTCGCCGGTGAGCACGGCCACCGGGGTGCCCGCCTCGGACACGGCGTACACGAACCGCGCGGTGCAGATGCCTTCGGAGCTGGCCTCGGGATCGAGGCGTTTCGCGGCCACGAGCACGCGGGGACCGGTCACGGCACCAGCCCGAACGCGGTCGGCCGTTGCTCGACGGCCAGACCGAGGTTCACCCACTGCCAGGCGAAGAACCCATGGTCGCCCTCGCCGTCGGCGAACGCGGCCCATTCGGCGCGCACCACTCCCTCGTCCAGCCAGGTGGCGCCGACCGCGGTCAGCGCCCGTTCGATGCGCTCGGTCGCCCACGGCCGGAGCGGGCCACGGAGCCATTCGCGCTGGGGGGTCTGGACCGCCCGCTTGGGCGCCTCGACGAGGGGCTCCGGCAGGAGATCGGCGGCGATGCGCCGGAGGAGCCACTTCGTCGTCCCGTCGCGGCGCTTGCGGTCGGCCGGCTGCCGCAGGGCCAGCTCGACCAACCGGTGGTCGAGGAAGGGCTCGCGCAGCTCGGTGGAGGCCTGCATCGAGACCCGGTCGTTGAAGCGCAGCGCGCGCGGCAGCTTGGTCGCCACGAGGTCACGGTGCTGGAGCTGGCGCAGCGGGTCGTGGTAGCCGTCCGGGTCGTCGGGCACCTGGACCAGCGCGGCGGAGTCGGGGGTCAGCGCCTCGGGGCGCACGGGGCGGGCCGAGGTGCCCTGCACCACGGGCACCGCGTCGCCCGTGCCGGCGAGGCCGTAGTAGTCGTAGCCCGCCCACTGCTCGTCCATGCCCTGGCCGTCGAGGAGCACGATGGTGCCGTCGTCGCGGGCGCGCTGGCACAGCTGGGCGTAGGCCAGCGTGGGCAGGCCTCCGAAGGGGGCGTCCTGGTGGCGCTGCACGGCGGCGGCGAGGGCGGGCACGTCCCGCGGTTCGAGGATCGTGGTGACGGCCCGGTGGGGCACGTCGCGCAGCATCTCGCGCACCCAGGGCGTCTCGTCGTAGCGCTCGTCCCCTGTGGTGAACGTGTACGCCACGACCTGCTCGTCCGGGCGGCGGCGCACGAGGCCGAGGAGCGTGGCCGAGTCGAGGCCGCCGCTCAGGTTGACGCCCACGGGCACGTCCGACCGGAAGCGCAGGCCGACGCTCTCCTCGAGGAGCTCGCGGTACTCCGCGGCGGCGACCGCCTCGGAACGATGGTCGTCCTCGTCGCCGGTCCTCTCCGCCACGTCGTACCACCGGACGACGGTGACGTCGCCGTCGTGCCACCGCAGCAGGTGCCCGGCGGGCAGCTCCTCGACGTCCTGCCAGAAGGTGTGTCCGTCGGAGCGGCCCGTGGCGAGGTAGGTCGCCCACGCCGCGGGGTCCGGGTGGGCGGGCACCCCGGCGGCGAAGAGCGCGCCGACCTCGCTGGCGAGGGTGACGGTGCCGTCGGTGGCGTGGTGGTAGTAGAGCGGCTTCACGCCGAACCGGTCGCGCACCGCCAGGAGGTGTCGTCCGCGCTCGTTCCACAGCAGCGCGGCGAACATGCCGAGGAGCCGGGGGAGGGCGGCCTCCCCCCACCGGTGGTGCGCGGCGAGGAGCACCTCGGTGTCGCTGTGGGAGGCGAAGGGGTACGACGACAGCTCGGCCCGGAGCTCGACGTGGTTGTACACCTCGCCGTTGAAGGCGAGCCGGGTGCCGTCGGGGGCCACCAGGGCCACGTCGGCGGCGGGGGAGCGGTCGATCACGGCGAGGCGGTCCATCCCGAGGACGGCCCCTTCGCCCGTGGCCCCCACCACCCACTGCGCGTCGGGGCCCCGGTGGCGGAGGTGCTCGACCATGGCGGCGACCGCCTCCCGGCGGGCGCCGGGCCCGAACATGCCCGCGATGCCGCACATCAGCCCGGGCCCGGGCCGTCCGCGGTGGTGGCGAGCTCGGCGGCCAGCGCCTCGGCGCGGGCCCAGTCCGCGGGGGTGTCGATGTTCACGGTGTGGGTGGGGTCGAGCACCTCCGCCTCGAGGTGGTCGCCGTACGGTCGTCCCGCCAGGATGGCGCCCGCCCGCCACACGTAGACCGAGCCGTCCCGGTGGAACGCGGGCGGGAGGTCCTGGCGCCGACCGATGGGGTCGGTCTCCCCCGTGGCCAGGCGGAGGCGGCCGTCGTCCCCCCGCTCGTAGACCCAGTGCGGATTGTGCTCGGCAGGGACGGGGACCATGGTGACCACCGCGTCGGCGCCGCTCTCGTCGAGGCGGGCGACGCACCGGTCGATCAGTCCGGGTGCCCGGAACGGGCAGGTCGGCTGGAGGAGGCAGACGACCTGGATGGTGTCGTCGGCCAGGGCCTCGAGGGCGTGCTGGAGCACCGCCAGCATGGGGGTGGTGTCGTCGGCGAGCTCGGGCGGTCGCAGGAACGGGACTTCGAGGCCGAGGGACTCACCCAGCGCGGCGATGGCCGGGTCCTCGGTCGACAGGACGAGCCGGTCGAGCGAGCGGGCGGCGGTGGCGGCCTCGGCCGTGTGGGCGAGCAGCGGTCGGCCCGACAGCACGCGGGTGTTCTTGCCCGGTACGCCCTTCGACCCCGCGCGTGCGGGCACCAGGCCCAGCACCCGGCTCACGGGCGCGGACGTCCGCCCGGTCGGGGTGCCGTCAGTAGCACAGGCGCTTCTCCACGCTCAGGGGCACGGTGGCGAGCAGGTCGGCGATGCGCTCGCCGGCCCGCCCGTCGCCGTAGAGGTGGTCGGGGGGATAGGGGCCGTGGGCACGGTGGGCGTCGATGGCCCGGCGGATCTCGTCCCGGTCGTAGCCGACGTCGACCACGTTGGGCCCCCGTTCGCGGCCGCCTTGGCGCGATCCGATGTTCACCGTCGGCACGCCGAGGAACGCGCACTCGCGGATGCCTACCGACGAGTTGCCCACGAGCACCGAGGCGTTGGCGAGCAGGCGGAGGAAGTCGGTCGGCGCGAAGTTCTTGAAGAAGTGGATGTTGTCGGGCCGCTGTATCTCCCGGAAGGCGCGGATGGCGTTCGAGGTGCCGTCCGAGCCGGCATCGACGTTGGGCCAGAACCAGAGCGTGGGAAGGCCGGTGGCGGCCACCGCGTGGAGGGTCTCACCGACGTGGGACCGTGCTTGCTCGTACTCGGTCGTGACCGGGTGCTGGAGCACCACGAGGTACCCGCCTGCCAGGTCGACCGGGGCGCCGACCCCGCCGTAGCGCTCGAAGGGGTCGAAGCCGAGGGCGGGGTCGGCGGCCACCTCCGCGGCGAGGTCGATCGACGGGCAGCTCGTCACGTGGACGGTGCCGGGGTCCTCGCCCATCTTGATGATCCGCTCGGCGGCCAGCGGCGTGGCCGGGAAGTGGACGTCGGCCAGCTTGGTGATCGCGTGGCGCACCTTCTCGTCGATGGAGCCGCTCACCTCGCCACCTTGCACGTGCGCCAGCGGGATGTTCATGTACGCCGCCGCCACGGCGGTGGCGAGGGTCTCGTAGCGGTCCGCGACCGTGACCACCACGTCCGGGGCGAGGTTGGCGAACACCGTCGCCAGCTCGAGCACGCCGAGCCCCGTCGTCTTCGCCATGGAGGTCGGGTTCTCCCCCTCGAGGACCATGGTCACCTCGGCGGCCACGGTGAAGCCGTCGGCGGTGATCTGGTGCACCGCGCTGCCGTAGCGGTCGAGCAGCGCCGAGGCGCCCACCACCAGTTGGAGGTCGACCGCTGGGTGGGCGTCGAGGGCGCTGAGCGCCGTCTTGATGCGGCTGTAGCTGGGGCGCGCGGTGATGACGACGCACACCCGGCGCCGCTGCTCGTCCCGGCGACCCGCCGGCCCGCCCGTGGGCTCAGACGACATCGGCGAACGTCTTCTCCATGCGACGGAAGTAGTACGCGCCCGAGACGAGCAGGGCGACCGCCGCCACGGCCGAGAGCAGGGTGGTGAGCCCCGGCGCGGTTCGGGTGTCGAGCAGGGCCCAGCGGAAGCCCTCGACGACGCCGACCATCGGGTTGAGGCCGTAGATGGTCCGCCAGGGCTCGTCGAGCAGGGTGCTCGGATAGGCGATCGGGGTCGCGAAGAGCCAGAACTGCATCAGGAACGGGACGATGTAGCGGATGTCCCGGTACTTGACGTTCAGGGCGGAGAGCCACAGCCCGACGCCGAGGGCCGTCACGAACGCGAGCAGGAGGAAGACGGGGAGGGTGACGACCTGCCAGGTGGGGACGATCCCGTAGAACGCCATCATCCCGAACAGCACGACCATGGCGATCCCGAAGTCCACCAGCCCCGACACGACGGCCGCCACGGGCACGATCAGGCGCGGGAAGTACACCTTCGTGATGAGGTTGGAGTTGCCCACCATGCTCTGGGACGAGAGCGTGACCCCGTTGGCGAAGAAGGTCCACGGGACCAGAGCGGCGTAAGCGAACACCGGGTAGGGCACCCCCTCCGACGGGATGCCCGCCAGGCGCCCGAAGAAGAGGCTGAACACGACCATGGTCATGAACGGCTGGAGGACCGCCCACGCGGCGCCGAGCGCGGTCTGCTTGTACCGGACCTTGATGTCCCGCCAGGTCAGGAAGTAGAGGAGCTCGCGATAGGCCCAGACGTCGGCGAGGCCGAGACGGATCCAACCCTTGGCCGGCGTGATGGTGATCGTGGGCACCGACACCTCGGGGTGCCCCCTGCGGGGTGCGGGTCGGTCGTCCTCGGGGAGGTCGGGCGTGGCCTCCGGTGGGTCGAGGTCGAGCGGCGGCCCGTCGGGGGACGGCGCGTCCGGGGTGGTGGTCACGTCCCCACCTCCGGCTCGATGGCGTCGAGGGTCACGCGCTCGTCGGCCTGCAACGACCGTTGCAGGCGCCGGCCCAGGAGCGCCTCCCGCTCGCCCGGGGGCAGGCCTCCCCCCGGCTTCTTGGCGAGGAGGTCGCCGGCGCCGAGGACGTGGCCGGCCGGGAGCGATGACGCTGCGACCAGGCTGCGGGTGAACACCGTCCGGAGGTCCGAGCGCTCGGCGGCGGCGCGGTCCTTGTCGACGGGATGCCGCAGCATCGTGGCGATGGCCCGGGCGCCCTCGGTGAGCTGGCGCAGCTCGGCGGTCGTGACCGACGAGCCCACGTCGGGGCCGAAGGCCTCGCGACTCAGGGTCACGTGCACCTCCACGACGTCGGCGCCGAGCGCGACGGCGGCCAGCCCCGGATAGATCGTCCCGGTGTGGTCCGAGAGGCCGACGGGACAGCCCCAGCGGTCACGGAACGCACCCAGCAGGTTGAGGCCGACCGCCTCGGGCGGGCAGGGGTAGCTCGAGCTGCATTGCAGGACCGCGAGCGGCGCACCGGCCGACCGGACGCGGGCCACGGCGTCGTCGAGCTCGGCGAGCGGGCTCATGCCGCTGGACAGGAGCACGGGCACGCCCGTGGCCGCACAGGCGTCCACGAGCTCGAGGTGGGGGACCTCACCCGAAGCCACCTTGAGGGCGTCCGTGCCGATGTCGGCCAACAGGGCCACGGCTTCGAGCGAGAACGGCGAGCTGACGAACGCGAGTCCGGCGTCGGCGGCGTGCCGACGCAGCCCCTCCCACTGGTCGGGGGTGAAGGCCATCCGCTCCCAGTACTCGTAGCGGCTGGCGTCCTGCGGGCTGAAGGGGACCCGCCAGGGCTCGTCACGGGTGCTCTCGGCGTGGGCCAGGTGGGTCTGGAACTTGACCGCGCCGGCGCCGGCGCGGGCCACCGCGTCGATGTAGGCGTGGGCGGTGCCGAGGCTCCCGTCGTGGGCCTGGGCCACCTCCGCCACGATGACCGGGCCCTCGCCGGCGAGCGCGGCGTCGAGCGCGCTCAACGGGCCCGCCTGGCGAAGGGGCTGGGCCGACGCGCCGGCCGGTCGACGGGAGGCTCGACCAGGGTGAACTGCGCCAGCGCGAACACGAGGGCGATGGCGGCGAGTCGGGTCGACGAGTGGGAGAGCTCGAGCGCGGTCCAGGCGACGAGCGCCGCCGTCCAGGCCTTGCCGAAGGGCTCCCGTTGGCGGAGGAACGCGGTGACCACCATGGCGGCGAGGCAGCCGAGGGCCAGCACGCCGAGCAGGCCGTGCTCGGCCAGCATCCGGGTGTACTCGGTGTGCGAGGCGATCAGGCGCCGTTCGATCCGGTAGAACTCGCTCTGTCCCACCCCCACCCCGAGCCCTGGGTGCTCGGTGAAGGTCTCGTAGTCCTTCGCCATGAGCTCGGCGCGGCGCTCCGCCTCGCCGCTGCGGGAGAAGCGCCGCTCGAGCGCGCCGCCGGTGAAGTCGTCGAGACGCGGGAGGATGAACACGATCCCGACGATGACGATGGCGAGGCCGACGGCGAGGACCCGGGCGGCGGTCTCCCTGCGGCGGAGGAGGAAGGGGATGGCGACGAGCACCGCGATCGCGAGGTTCACGACGCCGCCGCGCGAGAACGTGAGCATGGCCTGGGCGGTGAACCAGAGAGCCAGGCCCACGGCCACGACCTGGATCGACGTGCGCCGCTCCCGCAGCGCCAGCAGGACGAGGAACAGGGCGCCGAGGCCGAGGACGGCGGAGACCTGGTTGGGGCCGAACCCCCCGGAGGACTTGAAGTTCGAGTCGTTGAAGAAGTCGGAGGCGCCGAGGGAGCGGACGCCGTCGGCGGCCAGGGCGGCGATGCCGAGGACCGGGGCCACGAAGGCCCACAGTGCGGGGGACACCGACAGCCACGGCCCGGCGAGCCGGGACAGGAACAAGACGCCGAGGGCGAGGGCGATGAGCCCGCCGAGGTTGAAGCTGATGGGGTCGATCGCCCCCATGAACCCCAGCTTCACGACGGGGATGACGGCGGCAGGGACGAGCGACGCGACGAAGAGGCCGACGAGCCCCCACCGCTCGAGCCGGCCGAGGAACCGGACGATCCCCACGGCGAAGATGAGCATCAGGAGGTATTTGGCGATCTCCCACGGCACCGCGGCCTCGGTCTGGCGCCAGAGCACCTCACAGCCCGCCACGTAGGCGGCCATCGCGACCACCGAGCTGGGGTTCCGGGCGGCGGCCAGCACCCAGAGGGTGGCGACGACGGTGAGCAGCGCCTGGGCGGTCGCGAGGGTGCGGCTCGACTGCATCGCGATCGCGATGGGGGCGTGGGCCGCCAACCCGACCAGCAACAGCACGGGTGGCAGGGGTCGTACGGGCGGCGTGGGCGGCGCGGCGACCGGCGGTGTGGTGAACGTCGTGCTCACGCGGGGGTCCCCAAGGCGCCCCACGCTACTGGTCTGTACATCGCGCGGCGGAGCGCACGTGCGCCGTGACGGTGTCGACGTCGTCCCCGTGGGCGAACAGGCGCCCGAAGACCTCGACCGAGGCCAGCTTGGCTGCGAGGTACGGGTCGGCCCCCTCCACGAGGTGGTCCACGGCGGAGGTGGGTAGGCCGAGCAGGTCGACGACGTAGCCCTCGGCCCAGAACGCGCGGGTCGTGCGGATCCGATCGTGGCCGTGGACGGGGAAGCCCAGCTTCTCGCGTCGCGCGATGGTGGGCGGCAGGCAGCGGCCGGCGGCGGCCCGGACCACGGCCTTGTCCACCAGGAACGGGTGGCGGCGATCGCCGAGGCGGCGCCCCACGGCCACCTTGGCCTGCACCGGCAGGTTGATCCCGAACGCGACCACGTCTTCGTCGAGGTACGGGAAGCGGGCCTCCAGCCCAGCCGCCATGCCCATCGCGTCGTTGCGGTGGAGCAGGGTCGGGAGGTGGTCGCCCAGCCAGACGAGCACCTCGCCGTGGCGACGGGCTTCGCTCGGGGGCAGGAACGAGAAGGCCTCGGCGGCCTCGTCGGCGAGGTGCCGGGAGGCGAAGCCGCCGGCGAGGTCGACGAGGAAGTCGGCCTGGCTCGTGGTCCGGCGCGCCAGGGCCGCCCCCAGTGGTCCCGGAAGGCGCGTGACGGCCCGGCGGACCGCGTCGACGGGTGCGGTGGCGACCCGGGCCAGGCCGCCGGCCGCGGCCTGGCCGTAGCCGTAGAAGAGCTCGTCCGCGCCCTCGCCGGTGAGCGCGGCCTTGACGCCATCGGCACGGGCCGTGGCGGCGAGGCGGCGGAAGGGAAGGGCGTTCACGTGGGTGACGACCGGCGCCTCGGCGTGCCAGGTGGCCAGCGCCCAGTCGTCGAGCAGGGCGCCTGAGGGGAAGGGGGCCACGGCCAGCGGCCGACCGAGGTGGGCGGCCACCTCCTCGGCGGCGGTGCGCTCGGATCGGTCGCCGCCCACGTCCGCGTTGTACAGCGCCTGCGACCGTTCGGGCGCCAAGGCCGCGAGGAGCGCGGAGTCCACACCTCCCGACACGAAGGTCGCCAGGTCGGCGTCGCCCGACGAGGTCGCCGCCGTCGCTTCGTCGAGGAGGGTGAGCAGCCGGTCCGCCTGCGCCTCGGGACCGAGCGCCCCCAGCCCACGGTGAGCGTCCTCGTCCACGTCGTCCACGAGCCGCCACCAGGGCCGCGGCGTCACCGGGTGGCCAGGCTGCAGCTTCGCCAGGTGACCCGCGGGCAGCCGGCGCACGTCGGTGAACGCGCTCAGATGGGCCGAGCGCTCGATGCGGCCGGTGACCGCGAACACGGCCTGCACGGGGTCCACCGCGAGGGCCCGCACGGGGGCCAGGGCCTTGGCCTCCGAGGCCCAGGCGATGTCGCCGCCGTGCTCGGTCCACACGAGGGGCTTGATGCCGAGGCGGTCACGGACCAGCCAGACCGTGCCGTGGCGTCGGTCGGCGTAGGCGAAGGCGAACATGCCGCGCAGCCGGGGGAGGGTGGCCTCGACCCCCCATCGACCGAGGGCGTGGAAGAGCACTTCGGTGTCGGAGTGGCCACGGAAGGCGACGCCCTCGGCCGCCAGCGCCGCCGCGAGGGAGCGGTGGTTGTAGATCTCGCCGTTGAAGGTGAGCGCGGCGTCGTCGTCGGCGAAGGGCTGCGCCCCCGCGTCGGTGAGGTCGACCAGGCTGAGCCGCGCGGCCGCCATGGCGAGAGGGCCGTCCACCAGCGCGCCGGCCTGGTCGGGGCCTCGGTGGTCGAGCGCCCGCCGCATCGCCACGAGCACGGTGGGGTCGGCGGCACGCCCCTCGGCCCGCAGCACCCCGGCGATCCCGCACATGGCGGGCTAGACCCGCTGCCGCTCGCGCTTCTTGGCGCGCTGCCACCAGTGCGTCGGCTCGGTGCCCGAGCCCGCGCCGTAGGCGACGTACCCGTAGTCGACGTAGCCGTAGGCCACGTCCAGCGGTGCCGAGTTGAGCACCGAGCCCACGAGCGGCGCGCCGACCTGGCGCAGCGAATCCACCGAACGGGCGAAGCGGCGCTTGCTCGACGTCCCCGAGGAGGCCACCACGATGGTGGCGTCGGCGACGCGGGAGAGCACGAGGGCGTCGGTCACCGGGAGCACCGGCGGCGAGTCGATGAGCACGACGGTGTGGTCGGTGCTCAGCTTGCGGACGATCTCGGCGAAGCGCTCGCCGCCGAGCAACTCGGACGGGTTGGGCGCCAACGGGCCCGAGCACAGCACCTGGAGGTTCTCGAACCCGGGTGCCGCCCGCACGACCTCGTCGAGGCCGCGCTCGTTCAACAGCACCGAGGTGAACCCCAGGTGGCGGTCGAGGCCGAAGTACTCGTGCAGGCGCGGGCGGCGGAGGTCGCAGTCGACGACGATGACCTTCTCCCCGGCCTGGGCGAACGCGACCGCGAGGTTCACCACGGTGCTCGTCTTCCCCTCGCCGGCCTGGGCGCTGGTCACCTGGATGGTCTGCATGCGTTTCTCGAGCGCCAGGAACTCCACCGAGGTCCGCAGCGACCGGTAGGACTCGGCCGTGTGGGACATGGGTTTCGTGGCCGTGAGGATGGGCGGCATCTCGCCTTCGACCGGGCTCTCGTGGCGGGGGATGATGGCGAGTGAGGGGAGGCCGCCCGTGACCTTGGCCAGGTCGTTGACGTTGCGCACCGAGTCGTCGAGGTGCTCCTGCACGAAGGCCACCGCGATGCCGAGGAGGATCCCGAGCACGAGGGTGACGGTGAGATCCTGGCGATGGTCGGGCGACACCGGCCCACCCGGTGCGGAGGCGGGCGCGAGGATCTGGAGCGGGGCGTTCTCGCTCGCCAGATCGGCCTCGATCTCGAGTTGGCCGAGCTGGTCGGTGTAGGGCTGGCGGTTGCGCAGGAGTGCCTCACCGGCCTGCTGCGTCGCGGTGATCTGCTTGTCGAGGTCGGCCTGGATCACGGGGTCGACCTCGAGCTGGCGGCGAGTCGACAGGTCGGCCAGCTGCTGCGCGTTGGCGGCCACGGAGGCCTCGATCTCGTCGAGCTGGAGCTGCACCTCGCGGCGAGCCCCGTCGATGGCGACCAGGTTGTCCTGCTTGCGGAGGTCCCGGTGGGCCTCCGCGTAGGTGTTGGCGATGAGCGCGGCGCGCTCGGGGTCGCCGCTCGACGCGGTGATCTCGATGACGTCGCTGTCGCCGCCCGCGGCCACGCTGATGCCCGCCCCGAAGCCGAGGCGCTGCTCCACCTCCGCGGCGGTGCGGGCGCCCTGGAGCAGCTCGGCCTCGTTCTGGACGCGGCGCTCGGGGTCGCTGGAGGTCTGCTCGGCGAGCACCGAGGTGGCCGACGCCGCCCGGAGCAGGAGCGATGCCTGGGCCTCGTACACGGGGCTCTTCCGATAGGACATGACCGCGCCGAGCCCGAGCACCACGAGCACGACGACGATGATCGTCCACTTTCGGCGTCGCAGAACGGCGATCGCGTCGCGGAGGTCGAAGTTGGTACGTTCGTGGGACGCGTTCTGCGTGTACATGAGCCGGGTGAGCCTAACCTCTCGGCCCAGGCGGACTGTTTCACCAGCACGAGGATGGGGAGGAGGCGGGTTGGCACGAGACCACGCGGCGTACGAGGCGCCCGACGCCGCGTCCCGTTGGCGGTTGCTGATCCGCCACCGGTTCGGGTTCCAGGCCGGCGTCGACGCCCTGTCGTGGTCGGTGGCGATCGTCCTCGCCACCCTGCTCCGCTACGACCTCGCTTACGAGGACATCAACTGGGCGCGCCTGGTCCTGCTCATCCCCATCGCGGTCGTGATCCACGTCGTGGTGGGCACCGCCGGTGGCCTCTACCTGGGGCGGTGGCGGTTCGGCAGCTTCGAGGAGGTCGCGGCGCTCACCCGGTGCGTCGTCGTGGCCACGGTCTCGATCGCCTTCGTCAACCGCTTCCTGTTCGACTACCTCATCCCGGTGAGCGCCACCATCCTGGCCGGCTGCCTCGCCCTGCTCTTCATGGCGGGCGCCCGGTACACCTGGCGCCTCGTCCTCGAGCGCCGCATGCGCCCGTCGGAGGACACCGCGCTGCGCGTGCTCGTCTTCGGCGCCGGCGAGGGGGGCCTCCAGGTGATCAACGCCATGCTCCGCAACCCGTCGAGCCCCTACCTCCCGGTGGCCCTGCTCGACGACCATCCCTACAAGCAGCACCTGCGCATCAATGGGGTGCCCGTCAGCGGCGACCGGAGCCGCATGGCCGACGTCGCCCAGACCTTCGACGCGTCGGCCATCGTCATCGCCATCCCCAGCGCCGGCGCCGGCCTGATCGCCGAGCTCTCGGCACTGGCCGTGGACGCCGGGCTCGACGTGATGGTGCTGCCTCCGGTGCGAGAGCTGTTCGGCGGCGACGTCGGCGTTCAGGACATCCGCCCCATCAGCGAGTCCGACCTGCTCGGTCGCCACGAGGTGGACACCGACGTGTCGTCCATCTCGAGCTACGTCACCGGCCGACGGGTGCTCGTCACCGGTGCGGGCGGCTCCATCGGCAGCGAGCTGTGCGCCCAGCTGTACCTCTTCGCCCCCGATCAGCTGGTGATGCTCGATCGGGACGAGTCCGCGCTCCACGCGGTCCAGCTCGCCATCGAGGGCCGGGCGCTGCTCGACTCACCGAACCTGGTCGTGGCCGACCTCAGGGACCGTGAGCGGATGGCGGCGATCTTCGCCGAGCACCGGCCCGAGGTGGTGTTCCACGCCGCGGCACTCAAGCACCTCAGCCTGCTCGAGCGCCACCCGTCCGAAGCGGTCAAGACGAACGTCATCGGCACCCAGATCCTGCTCGAGCTCGCCCTCGAGCACGGCGTGGACCGCTTCGTCAACGTCTCGACCGACAAGGCGGCGGACCCCCAGAGCGTCCTCGGCTACACGAAGCGCATCGCCGAGCGGCTCACGGCGGCCGCGGCGGCCCGCCGGACCGGGGGCACGTTCTTGTCCGTGCGCTTCGGCAACGTGTTGCACAGCCGTGGCTCGGCCATGGGCGTCTTCGAGGCCCAGGTCCGGGCCGGGGGTCCCATCACGGTCACCGACCCCGATGTCACGCGCTACTTCATGACGGTGGAGGAGGCCGTGCAGCTCATCATCCAGGCCGGCGCCATCGGACGGGGCGGCGAGGCCCTCGTGCTCGACATGGGTGAGCCCGTCCGCATCGCCGACATCGCGGCCCGCATGGCGGCCCGCTCGGACCGCCACATCGAGGTCGTCTTCACGGGCCTGCGACCGGGGGAGAAGCTCCATGAGGTGCTCATCGGGGCGCACGAGCGCCCGTCGGCGAGCGCCCACCCGCTCATCTCACAGGTCGAGGTCGAGCCCATCGCCCCCGCCGTGATCGACGTGCTGAGAGGCACGGAGGGGGCCGAGCTCGTCGATCGCCTCGCCGAGTTGTGCCGCACGGGCGAAGAGGTCGCCCCCCAGCCCGAGCCGACCTGACGTCGCCCGGCCGTCGTCGGCCGGCCGCGCCGGAGGCCGACGTCAGGGCAGGAGGTCCACGATCGCCCGCGCCACCTCGTCGATGTCCGAGGACGGCAGCTGGGCGTGGATGGGGACCGACAGCATGTGGCGTGCCACCTCGTCGGTGACGGGCAGGTCGGTGCGGGCGGGAGCGAAGATGGGCTGGAGGTGCGCCGGGGGGAAGTAGACGCGCGTCTCGATGCGGCGCTCGGCCAGGGCGTCCCGCAGCTCGTCGCGGCCCTCGGCCACGAGAAGCGTGTAGAGCATGTAGACGTGGCCGCAGCCGGGGCGCACCGCCGGCGGGGTGATGCCCGGGACGTCCGAGAGCAGCTCGGTGAGGCGACGGGCGTGCGCCTGCTTTCGTTCGAGGATGCCGGGGAGCTTGGCCAGCTGGGCGTTGCCCATCGCGGCCTGCATCTCGCTGAGGCGCCAGTTGTACCCCACGAGGACGTGGTGTCCCGGCCCGGGCTGGCCGTGGTTGCGGAGCAGCCGGAGCTGCTCGGCGAGGTCGCCGTCGTCGGTGGTGACCATGCCGCCCTCGCCCGTGGTGATGTTCTTGGTGGGCGTGAAGCTGAACATGGCGGCCCGCCCGAAGCCGCCGACCGGGCGCCCGTGGTAGGTGGCACCGTGGGCCTCGGCCGCGTCCTCGACGAGCAGCACGCCGGCGTCGTCGGCCACCGCACGGAGGCCGTCGAGGTCGGCGGCCTGGCCGCCGTAGTGCACCGCCACGATGGCCTTCGTCGCGGGGGTGATGCGGCGGGCCACGTCGGCGGGGTCGAGGTCGAAGGTGTCGGGGAGGATGTCCGCGAACACGGGAGTGGCCCCGACGTGCAGCACCGAGGTCGCCGTCGAGATGAAGGTCATCGAGGGCACGATCACCTCGTCGCCGGGGCCGATGCCGAGACCGAGGTGGATGGCGGCCAGCGCGACGGTGCCGCTGGCGAAGGCCACGGCGTGCTCGACGTCGTGGCGGGCGGCGAAGGCCGCTTCGAACGCGGCGGTCGCGGGCCCGTCGGTGAGGATGCCGGAGCGGAAGACCTCGGCGATGGCGGCGAGCTCGTCGTCCCCCACATCGGGGCGCGCGAGTCGGATGCCCCGGGCGTCGGGTGCGGCGAGGTGGTCCATGAGCGGGGTCAGCGTAGACGGCGCCGTTGGGGGCCGCCGGTTGCTCACGCCCGGCAGAGCACCTCGGCGATGCGGTCGGCGGCGTGCCCGTCCCACCCCTCGGGGCGGTGCGGCGCCGGCGGCCGTTCCAGCGCGGCCTCGGCCGCGGCCACGATGCGCTCGGGGTCGCGGCCGACGATCTCGTTCGTGCCCTCGGTGACCGTCACCGGTCGTTCGGTCTCGTCGCGCAACGTCAGGCAGGGCACCCCCAGCACCGTCGTCTCCTCCTGCAGGCCTCCCGAGTCGGTCAGCACCAGGCGGGCACCGGCCTCGACGGCCAGGAAGTCGAGGTACCCGAGCGGGGGCAGGGGGCGGACGTCGGCGGGGAGGGGGCGGTCACCGAGGGCGGCCCGCGTCCGAGGGTGGACGGGGAACACCAGCGGGCACCGCTCGGCCACCCGGCCCAGGGCGTCGAGGAGGCGATCGAGCACCACGGGGTCGTCGACGTTGGCGGGGCGGTGGAGGGTGACCACCCCGTAGGTCCCGGGCACGAGGCCCAGGTCCTCCAGCGTGGGGCCGGCCGTCGCCCGTCCGAGGTTGGCCAGCAGGCTGTCCACCATCACGTTGCCCACGAGGTGGACGCGCTCCTCGGGCACCCCCTCGGCGCGCAGGTGGGCGACGGCGTCGGGCGACGGTGCGAACAGCTCGTCGCTCAACCGGTCGACCACGAGACGGTTCACCTCCTCGGGCATCGAGCGGTTTCCGGAGCGCAGGCCGGCCTCGACGTGGGCCAGTCTGGCCTCGGACTTGGCGGTGACGAGGGCCACCGCCAACGTGGCGGTGACGTCGCCGACGACCACCACCACGTCGGGTGCCAACCGGTCGAGGAGCGGTTCGAAGGCCGTCATGACCCGGGCGGTCTGGGTGGCCTGGCTGCCGGAGCCCGATCCGAGGTGGTGGTCCGGTGGACGCAGGCCGAGGTCGGCGAAGAAGACGTCGTTGACCTCGGGGTCGTAGTGCTGGCCGGCGTGGACCAGCGTGGTGGTGGCGCCGGCGGCGTCGAGGGCGGCCAGCACGGGCGCCACCTTCATGAAATTGGGCCGGGCGGCGGCGACACACACGGCGTCCACGGGCGCCGAGGCTAACCGTGCGATGATCCGGGGCATGGATCGTTGGGCCGGCGCGCGGGCGGCGGGCGTGCGCTCGGTCAAGCGTGGTCTCGAGCGCGGGCTGGCGGACGACCGCACCATCGCGGCACGCGCCCGTCCCCTCCGCCCCGACGAGGACGCCTACGTGCTCCGGCCGGTGGCACCACCCGGAGACGGATCCGGCCCGGCCGACTGGCCCGTGCCCGACCCCGACCGGTGGGAGCTGGAGGAGGAGGACGACCGCTCGGCGTACCTCGCGAGCGGTGAGCTGCACGCCTCGAACATCCGCCGGGCCGCGGCCGACCACGGGCTCTCCCTGGGCGCCGGCGACCGCGTCCTCGAGTTCGGCTGTGGGTTCGGGCGGGTGTTGCGGTGGTGGCCGGCGGTCGCCCCCGGGGTCGAGGCCTGGGGCGTCGACCTGGAGGCGGAGCGCGTGGCCTGGGCACGGGCCCACCTGCCCGCCGGGTTCCGGCTCGCGACCTGCACCACCGCCCCCCATCTCCCCTTCCCCGACGCCAGCTTCGAGCTCGTGTACGCCTGCTCGGTGATCCCCCACATCAGCGAGCTCGCCGACGCCTGGGTGCTCGAGCTCCGGCGGGTGCTGGCTCCCGGGGGGTTGGCCTACCTCACGGTCTACGACGAGGACACCATCGCCGCCATCCGCCGCACCGGCGAGAGCCCCAACCTGCGGGCGGGCCTCGACGCCCTCGAGGCCCGGGTGGGGCCGGTCGCGCCGGACTTCGACGTCGCCGTGCTCAACCGCCGAGCGGGCGCCGCGCAGGTGTTCCAGAGCAGCGACTACCTGGCGCGCGTGTGGGGCGGGTGGTTCGAGGTCCTCGACCGCCGTCCCGAGGAGTTCCACGTGCAGACCGCCATGGTGCTGCGACGCGAGGACGACCGGGGCCCGCATCGCGTCGTTCCGGAGGTGGGTCCGTGAAGCAGGTCGTCCAGTCCGTGCGGGACGGCCGGCTGCGGGTGGTCGACCTGCCCCGTCCGTCGATCGGGCCCACCGAGGTCCTCGTGGCGCCGACCCACTCGGTCGTCTCGGCCGGCACCGAACGGGCCGTGCGCCAACTGGCCTCGTCCTCGTTGCTGGCCAAGGCCCGCGCCCGCCCCGACCTGGCGCGGAAGGTCATCCGGCGCGCCCGCAACGAGGGTCTGCGGCGGACGGCGCGCTCGGTGCGCGACCGCCTCGACCAGGACATGCCGCTCGGCTACTCGTCGGCGGGCGTCGTGGTCGAGGTGGGCGAGTGGGCCTCCGGCCTGGCCGTGGGCGATCTCGTGGCGGCCGCCGGCGCCGGTCACGGCGAGTTGCAGGTGGTTGCCGCCCCGCTGGCGGTGGCCCTGCCCTCGGGGGTCGACCCCGCCCATGCAGCGTTCGCCGCTCTCGGCACGGTGGCCCTCAACGGGCTCCGCCTCGCCGATGTCGGCCCCGGCGCGCGGGTCGCCGTGATCGGCCTCGGCCTGCTGGGCCGGATCACGGCGCGCCTCGCCCAGGCGGCCGGCTGCACGGTCGTGGCCCTCGAGGCCAACGCCACCGCGCTCGAGCGCCACGAGCCCTCGGTCGACCTGGCCCTCGTCGACGACGGCGACCCGACGACCGAGGCGGTGGTGGACTGGGCCCGCGGCCGCGGCGTCGACGCCGTGCTCGTCACCGCGGCCAGCCGCTCGCCCGAGCCGCTGGCCCGGGCCCCCGAGCTCGCGCGGGACCGCGCCACGATCGTGCTCGTGGGCGACGTGCCCATCACGTTGGCGCGCACCCCGCTCTACGAGAAGGAGCTGACCCTTCGGGTGGCCCGCAGCTACGGGCCGGGTCGCTACGACCCGCTGTTCGAGGAGTCCGGCGTCGACTATCCGGTCGGCCACGTCCCGTGGACGGCGCGCCGCAACCTGGAGGCCTTCGTCGACCTGCTCGCCGGCGGGCACCTGGACGTGGCCGACCTCATCACCCACACCTTCCCCGTGGCCGAGGCCGAGGCCGCCTACGCCGTCCTCGAGGACAAGGTGGCGGCGCCCCTCGGCATCCAGCTGGTCTACCCGGAGGCCGAGGCCCACCCCGCCCCCGTGCCGTCTCCGGTCCGCGCCGCCCGGTCGGCGGCCCCGGCCACGGTCGCACTCGTGGGAGCGGGCAACTACGCACGAGCGACGCTGGTCCCGGCACTCACCGATGCCGGCCTCGAGGTCGCGCTCGTGGCGTCGGCGTCGGGGGTGTCGGCCGAGCGTTTGGCCGAGCGCCTCGGCGCCCGACCCGTGACCACCGACGAGGCCCTCGCCTCGGACGAGGCCGGCCTCGTCGTCCTGGCCACGCCCCACGACACGCACGCCCAGCTCGCCGCCCAGGCCCTCGCCGCCGGCAAGCACGTCTTCTGCGAGAAGCCCCTGGCCCTCGACGAGGACGGGCTCGCCTCGGTGGTGGAAGCCTGGCGGAGCGGGACGGGCCTGCTCGCGGTCGGCTTCAACCGGCGCCACGCCGAAGCCGTCTCGGTCGTGCGGGACGCGTTCGCCGATCGGGGCTCACCGCTCACCCTCACGTACCGGGTGGCGGCCGAGGCCACCCCGCCGGGCCACTGGTACGGCGACCGGCGCCAGGGCGGCCGCCTGCTCGGCGAGGTCTGCCACTTCGTGGACACCTGCGGCGCGCTGGTGGGGCATCCGGCGGTGTCGGTCGGCGCGTCGGCGTCCGTGCGGGGCACGGAGCTGCTGCTGGCCGAGGACCTCGTGCTGACCATCCGCTACGCCGACGACTCCCTGGCCACCATCGTGTACACGACGGGTGGGACCCCGGGGATGGCGAAGGAGCGCGTCGAGGTCCTGGGCGGCGGGCGCTCCGCTCTGATCGACGACTTCGCCACCGTGGTGATCGACGGCCGTGAGGTGCGGCTGGCCACCCCGGGCAAGGGGCACGCCGAGCTGCTCACCGCGGTGCGACGTGCCATCACCGACGGCGCCCCGTTCGACGTGCAGCCGGCCATCCACACCACGGCCACGGTGTTCGCGGCGGTGGCGTCCCTGACCACCGGTGCCACGGCCGACCCCGCTCGGTTCACGCCGGTCCTCGCGGCACCCCCGGCCTGACGGACATGGCGCCCCGCCTGCTCGCGGTCTCCCACGACGCGTCCCGCACGGGGGCGCCGGCCATGTTGGTGCACTTCCTGCGCTGGATGGCCGAGCACCGCCCCGGCGCCGTGGACGTCGAGGTCGTCCTGCTGCGGGGCGGTCCTCTCGAAGGCGCCTTCGGCGCGTTCGGCCCGGTCACCGTGCTGGCCCCGTTCGAACGGTGGACGAAGGCCGAGGTGGCGGCGCTGGGCCTACGCAAGGTGGGCCTGCCCGCCCTGTCGTCCCGCGCCTCGTCGGCTCGGCTGGCGGCCCGCCTGGCCCGCACCCGTGGCCACGACGTGGTGTGGCTCAACAGCGTCGCGAGCGCGCCCGTCCTGCACGGGCTGCGCGCCGCCCCGGGCCAGAAGGTGCTGACCGCGGTGCACGAGCTGGACCAGATCCTCGACGTCCTCACGCCGGCGGACTGGTCGGCCCTGCTCACGCGCACGGACCGCTTCCTCGCCGGGGCCACGGGCATCGCCGACAATCTCCTGCTCCGCCCGGGGATCGACCCGGCGAGGGTCGTCGTGGGTCACGAGTTCATCGACGTGCGCCGCGAGATCGACGGCACCGCCCGTCCCGAGGCGGCGGACGGCACTGCGCTGCGGCACCGCCTGGGCATCCCCGAGGACGCGTTCGTGGTGGGTGGGTGCGGCCCCACGGCGTGGCGCAAGGCCCCCGACCTCTTCCTCCGCCTCGGCGTCGCTCTCCGCCACCACGCCGAGGCGACCGGCGGTCGAGCGGTCCACCTCGTGTGGATCGGGGGCCCGATCGACGGGGTCAAGTTCGCCCCGCTGGCCCACGACCTGCGCAGCGCCCGCCTCGCCGACACGGTCCACTTCATCGGGCCCCAGCAGGACCTCACCGAGCCGTTCGCCATGTTCGACGCCTTCGCCCTCACGTCCCGCGAGGACGCCCTGCCCCTCGTCTGCCTCGAGGCCGCCCGGGCCGGTCGGCCCGTGCTGGCCTTCGACAACACCTGCCTCGGCGAGGTGTTCGGGCCGGGCGAGGGGGTGTTCGTGCCCTTCCTCGACGTCGACGC
This sequence comes from Acidimicrobiales bacterium, assembly GCA_016794585.1. Classification (NCBI taxonomy): domain Bacteria; kingdom Bacillati; phylum Actinomycetota; class Acidimicrobiia; order Acidimicrobiales; species Acidimicrobiales bacterium. Next base: position 152,761 of record JAEUJM010000040.1, on the reverse strand, counting down.
GATGGCCACCCAGGTCGCGGAGTGGGCGGCGGACCCCGCGGCCGCCCGCGCCGTGGGGGAGCGGGCCCGTCAGCGCATCCTCGACGGCTTCGACGTGTCGGTGGGCGCCCCGCGCTGGTGGGCCGAGTTGGAGGCCCTGCTCCCATGAGCCGTCCCCGGGTGCTCTTCGTGTCCCACCAGGCCACCCGCACCGGGGCGCCGGCGGTGCTGCTCTCGTTCCTGCGCTGGCTCGACCAGCACGGCGACGTGGACGTCGAGGTGCTGCTCTGGCGCGGTGGGCCCACCGAGGACGCCTTCCGTGCCGTCGCCCCGGTCCACGTGGCCGGCCGGCTCGATCGGGGCAGCACCGTGGAGCTCCTCGAGCGGAACCTCCCCGTGGTCGGCCTCGGCGGGGTGGCCAAGCGCCTCCGACGCGCCCGGTTGAAGCCCAGGATGAAGGACCTGACCGGCTACGACCTCTACTGGCTGAACTGCGCCGAGAGCGCCCACTGTCTGGAGCACCTCCCGGCGATCGACGGCGTGGTGGTGTCGCACGTGCACGAGCTGGGCATGGCCATCGCCTTCGCCCTGCCCGACGAGGCCGAACGACGTCGGTGGCTCGACGCCACGGACCACTTCGTGGCGGTGGCCGACCGGGTGCGGGACAACCTCGTCGAGGCCGAGGGGGTCGATCCCGCCCTCGTGAGCCGCCACTACGAGTTCGTCGACGCGGACGTCGTCACCGCGCCCCCGCGCACCGACGCGGCCGAGTTGCGCCGACGTGTCGGCATCCCGGAGGGGGCGCCCGTGGTGGGCGCCGCGGGCACCCAGGAGTGGCGCAAGGGCACCGACCTCTTCCTCCAGCTCGCCCGCCGGCTCGAGCCCCACCCCGACGCCCCGCACCTGGTGTGGGTCGGCGGTGGCCCGGCCCACCTCGAGATCGAGCGCCTCGCGCACGACCACGCGTCCATGGGCCTGGCCGATCGGGTCCACTTCGTCGGCGAGCAGGACCACGCCGTCGACTGGTACCGGGCCTTCGACGTGCTGGTGCTCACCTCGCGGGAGGATCCCTACCCGCTCGTCTGCCTAGAGGCCGGGCTGGTGGGTACCCCGGTGGTGTCGTTCGACAACGGCGGCATGGCCGAGCTGCTCGACGGCGAGAACGGCCTCGTGGTCCCGGCCCTCGACGTGGAGGCGATGGCCGAGGCGGTCGGCGGCCTCCTGGCCGACCCCGAACACCGCCGGGCCATGGGGGCTCGTCTGGCCCAGGACGTGCGCTCCCGCCACGACACCGCCGTCGCCGCGCCCCGCCTCTACGAGCAGCTCCAGACGGTGCTGGCCGCCGGGCGCCGGCCCCGATGAGCACTGGCACCGCCGCGCGCCCCTCCTTACACTCGCCGCCCGTGGACCAGCCGGACCGGGGGACGGTGCTCTTCATCACCCACTCCGGCGACCGGGTGGGGCCGCCCATGATCCTGCTCGACCTGCTGCGCTGGATCTCGGCCAACACCGACGTGCGCTTCGAGGTGCTGCTCTGGCGCGGGGGCGAGCTCGAGCGTGAGTTCGCCGAGCTGTCCCCGGTGCACGACGTGGACCGCATCCGATCGTGGCGCCTCGCCCAGGCCCTCGACCGCCTCGGCCCCGTCGGGGTCCGCCTGGGTGATGCGGCCCGGGGCCTGCGCCTGCGTGCCCTGCTCTGGCGCATCCCGCGCCTGCGGACGGTCGTGATCGTCTCGGTCGGCCCGAACGACTACCTCCGCTACGTGCGCCCACGGCGGACGAAGGTCGTCACCCTGGCGCTCGAGCTGGGCCTGCAGCTCGTCCACCTCGACGACAACGGCGGCCGCCTCCGGCGCGAGACGGACCGGTTCATCGCTGGCGTGCAGGTCACCCAGGACGCCCTCATCGACCTCGGCGTTCCTCCGGAGCGCATCGCCCTGGCCAGGGAGTTCGTCAACACCGCGCCGCCGCCGCCGGTCCGTGCCGTCGACCGGGCCGAGCTCGGCATGAGCGAGGACGCGGTCGTGGTCGGCTCCGCGGGGGTGATGGAGTGGCGCAAGGCACCCGAGCTGTTCGTGCAGATCGCCCGCTCGGCGATGGCGCGTGCCCCCGAGGTCGACCTGCACTTCGTGTGGATCGGTGGCGACGACCAGGGCTACGCCGCTCGCCTCGCGGACGAGATCGACCGCGCCGGGCTCTCGGGGCGGGTCCACTTCCCCGGACGCCAGTCCAACCCGTGGGACTGGTTCCGAATGTTCGACCTCTTCCTCATGACCTCTCGCGAGGACGCCTTCCCCCTCGTTTGCCTGGAGAACGCCTCGGTGGGGAACCCGGTGGTGTGCTTCGACGCCGGCGGCATGCCCGAGTTCGTGGGCGCCGACGAGTGCGGAGCGGTCGTACCGTTCCCCGACGTCGAGCTCATGGCCCAGCGGGTGGTCGAGCTCGCGGTCGACCACGACGAGCGCCGCCGCCGGGGCACCCTCGGCAGCGAGCGGGTGCGCGACGTCTACGACGTGTCCGTCTGCGCGCCACTCTGGTACGACGCCATGGAGCCCCTCCTGCCGTGACCCCACCGATGAAGGTCCTCGTCCTGCTGCCCGACGCCGCCGACGATCCGGCGGGTCGTGAGGCCCTCGAGGTCGTCGAGATCGGGGTCGCGTCCGGGGCGCTGGCGGTCGAGGCCGTCGCCTGGGAGGGCGGGCCCCTGCTCACCGCGATGCGTCGCCCCGGCCCCGTGTCGGTCGTGGCCGACCTGCCGGGGGGCGCCGCCTCGGTGGTCGAGCGTGCCCTGGTCCGCGCCCACCTCCCGGCCGCCGGGTTCGCCGTGCGCCGGCGACGTCTGGGCATCGGTCCGTGGGGTCGCCACCGTCCCGACGCCGTCTATCTGACCAGCCCACGGGCCGCGCCGCTCCTCCGCGCCCTGCCGAGCGCCGACCGCCCCACGGTCGTGGTCATGGTCCCGGCGGGCGAGATGACCGAACACGTGCACGAGCCGCTCTCGGACGAGGACCGGTCGCTCCTCCTCGGCGCCGCCGACCGCTTCGTGGTGCAGACCGAGGAGACCCGTGTACGCCTCCTGGGTCTCGGCGTGCCCGAAGGGGCCATCGTGCGCATCGGCGCGCCGAGGCCCGATGCCCGCCCCGACCCGCCCGCTCCGGAGGAACGGGCCGCGCTCCGTCAGCGGCTCGGGCTGGCCGACGGTACGCCGGTCATCGCCGGGACGGGGCCCCTGGTGTGGCAGGGGGGCGCCGACCTGTTCGTGCGAACGCTCTGGCTCCTGCGCGAGCGGTGCGGGGTCGACGTGGCCGGCGTGTGGGTCGGCGCCGAGGGCGACCCGCTCGAGCGTCGCCAGCTCGACCACGACATCACCCACATGGGTCTCGCCGACCACCTCCACGTGCTCGGCCCGGCCGACGAGGACGCACTCTGGCTGGCCGACGTCCAGGTGGTGACCAGCCGCGAGGTCGACGACCCGGAGCTGCACCGCCCGGCGGGGGAGCGGGGTCAGGCCCTGGTGGGCTTCCGCACGGGTCCGCTCGAGCGCTTCGTCGACGGAGTCGATGGTGACGCCGGCCGGCTCTTCGACTTCCTCGACCTCGAAGGGCTGGCCCGCGCCATCGCCGACCTCCTGGCCGACGACGTCGCCCGCGACGGGCTCGCCGGGCGGGTCGCCCGCCGGTACGACGCCTGGCACGTCCCGGCCCAGCGCACCGCGTACCTGCTGGGCCTGCTCCGCCCCGACCGATGACCCCCCGCCGGGTGGTGTTCGTCTCGCACAACGCCAGCCGCAGCGGCGCCCCCCTCCTGCTCCTGCAGGTCGAGCGGTGGCTCCGGGAGCACCGTGACCTCGACGTCACCACCGTCCTGCTCGCCGGCGGGCCGCTGGTGGAGGACTTCGAGGCGGCCGGTGGGGCCCACCCGGTCGAGGACCTGGCCTCGCTGGCTCCCGACCTCGTGTACCTCAACACCGTCGGTTCGGCGCCGGCCCTGGCCCAGGTGCCGGCGGGCACCCGCGTGGTCTGTCACGTCCACGAGCTGGACTACGCCCTCACCCACTGGATCACCGAGGACGACCGGGCGGCGCTGAGGGACCGGGTCGACCGCTTCCTCGTGGTGTCCGACCTGGTGGCCGATGCGCTGCGCCGCTGCGTCGGGATCGAGGACGAGCGCATCGTCCGCCACTACGGGTTCGTCGACGTGGGGGCGGTCCGGGACGCGGTCCAGGGGCCTCCACCGGCCGCCGCCGTCGGCTCCGGACCGCTGGTCGCCGCCTCGGGGACCACCGAATGGCGCAAGGCGCCGGACCTCTTCGTCGCCCTCGCCGCGGTGGTGCACCGCCGTCGCCCGGATGTCCGGTTCGTCTGGGTGGGCGGCTCCGCCACCGGCCCCGAGATCGACGGCGTCCTGGCCGACCGGGACCGCCTCGGGCTCCGCGACGTCGTCGCCTTCGTGGGTGAGCAGGAGGACGCCCGGCCGTGGTTCGCCGCCTCCGACGTGTTCGCGCTCGTCTCCCGGGACGACCCGTTCCCGCTCACCTGCCTGGAGGCCGCCGCCCTCGGCGTGCCCGTCGTCGCCTTCGACAGCACCGGGGCGCGCGAGTTCCTCGCCGACGGCTGTGGCGTGGTGGTGCCGTACCCCGACGTCGAGTCGATGGCCGAGGCCGTCCTCCACCTGCTGGACGACCCCGACCGGGTGCGGGCGCTGACCGGGGCCGCGCGGCGACGGGTCGAGGCGGGCCACGACCTGGCCGGCGCCGTCCCCCGGTTGGTCGCGGAGATCGAGTCCCTGCTCCCGGGAGGGCCGTCGTGAGCGGGAGCGGGCGGGCGGACGTGGTGTTCGTGTCCCACGAGGCCACCCGCACCGGGGCACCGGTCGGGCTCGTCCAGCTCCTCGGGTGGCTGGGTGAGCACACCGACCTGGCGGTCGAGGTCGTCCTCGTCGAAGGGGGCCCGCTGGAGGACGAGTTCGCCGCCGCCGCCCGACTGCGCACGCTCGACGACGTGCTCGCGGGGCCGCCGCCGCGGGTCCTGTTCCTCAACAGCAGCTTCAGCGCCCGGGTGCTGCTGGCCTCGTCGTGGCCGGGCTCGTACGTCATCGCCCGCGTGCCCGAGCTGGAGCTGGCCTTCGACGAGGCCCTGCCCGACGACCTCCGCGCCGCACTGCTCGCCCGGGCCGACCGGTTCGTGGCCGTCGCCGACCGGGTGCGGCGACACCTGGTCGAGGGTCACGGCGTGCCGGCGGCGGCGGTGGCCGTCGTGCACGGCGCCGTCCCCCTCGGCCACGTCGACGTGGACGGGGCGGCCGTCGCCGCGGCGCGCGTCGAGGCCGGGATCCCCCCGGACGCGCCCCTGGTGGGCGCCGTGGGCAGCCGCTCCTGGCGCAAGGGCGCAGACCTCTTCCTCGAGCTCGCCGTCGAGCTGCGTCGCCGCCGTCCCGACGGCGACACCCACTTCCTCTGGCTCGGCAGCGACGACCGCTCCTGGCAGTTCGGCCGCTTCGCCGACGACGTGGCCCGCGCCGGTCTCACCGGCACCCTCCACCTCCTCGGTGACCGTCCGGACCCGGCCCCCTTCCAGGCGGCGCTGGACGTGTTCGCCCTGACCTCCCGGGAGGACCCGTTCCCCCGGGTGGCCATCGAGGCCGCCGCGTTGGGACGCCCCGTCGTGGCCTTCGACAGCGGAGGGGTGGAGGAGCTGCTGGCCCGCGCCGGGATCGGCGTCGTGCCCTACGGCGACGTGCGCGCCCTCGCCGACCAGACGCTCCACTGGCTGGACCACCCGGACGAGGCGGCGGCGGTGGGGGAGCGGTTGGCGAGCGCCGTGCGCGAGCACCACACCCTCGAGGTGAGCGCTCCGCTGGTGCTGGCCGAGATCGAACGGGGGCTGGCGGCGTGAGGCACCGGCGCACCCCCGTCCACGTGCTTGCATGGATCCGTGGCTGAGACGGCGGGAGCAGGGGCATCGTCGGTGCCGCGCCTGCTCGTGGTGCACGACCGGGCCGACCGGACACCCGAGACGGTCGGGCTGGTGGAGCTGGTCCGCGCCCTCGTGGCCACCGGCGAACGGGACGTGCGGGTGCTCCTCATGGCCGGTGGACCGCTGCTCGATGAGATCGAGTCGCTCGCGCCGACCATCGTCGTCGCCGCGCTCGACCCCCGCTCGCCGGACGGGCTGCGGGAGCGCCTGGCGTTCGCCCTGCGCCGCCGCAAGGCCGGGTTCCGGATCCGGGCCCGGCGTCTCGGCCTCGACGAGTGGCACGCCGGTGACGCCGTCTACCTCCACACGGTCCTCGGCGTCCAGGTGCTGCGCTACCTGCCCGACGACATCCCGACCGTGCTGTGCCGACTCGCCGAGGACGTGCACCCGCTCGACCACCCGCTGGCCGCCGCCGACGTCGCGCTTCTCCTGCGCCGGGTCGACCACTTCCTCCCTGTCACGAGCGTGCTGCGCGACGAGTTGGTCGAGGATCGGGCGGTCGGCGCCGAGCGCGTCCACAAGGTGCCCGAGCTCTTCGTCCCCGCCGACGAGCGCCTGCCCGATCCGGCCCCCGAGCGCGAGCGCCTGCGCGCCGAGCTCGGCATCGACCCGGACGCGCTCGTGGTGGGCTCCTTCGGTACCTCCGACGCGGACGCCCCCGACCTCGGCGTCCTGCTGTGGTCGATGCTCGCGAAGCGTGCGGCCGGTCGCCCGGTGGAGCTCCTCTGGGGCTCGGCGGAGACCGAGGCGGGCTTCTGGATGGGGCACGACCTGCGCTCGACGGGCCTCGAGGCGGGCACCCACGCGGTCGCGGCCGATCAGGACCTCGGTCCGTACCTCGGCCTCTGCGACGTGCTCGTGCTGTTGACCCGCGTCGACGACTACCCGTTCGCCTACCTCGAGCGCGCCGCGTCCGGAGTGCCGGTGCTGTGCTTCGAGGGCAACGGCCTGGCCGACCTCGCCCGCCTGGGCGACGACCGCAACGTGGCGCCGTATCTCGACGTGGTGGCCGTGGCCGAGCAGGTCACCCGCCTGCTGGCGGCCGACGACACCCTCTCGTCGCGCCGGTCGGCGATGGCCGCGGCGGCAGGGTCGGTGCACGGCCCGGGGCCCGTGGCGCGCCGACTGCTCGACCGCCTCGACGAGGCCGGGCCGTGAGCGCGGGCCGAGGTCGCGTCCTCGTGGTGGGCCGCGATGCCGAGGACACCGCGGACACCCGGAGCCTGCTCGCGCTCGTCGACGGCCTGGCCGCGGACACCGGTGGTCCGCAGGTGCGGGTGCTCCTCCAGGGGGGCGGGCCCCTCGTGGAGCGGTTCGCGGGCTTGGCCCCGACCACGGTCGTGGACGACCTCGCGGGGCGCAGCGTCGCCGGCCTGGTCGAGCGCGGCCTCGGCCGGGTGGGCCTCCGCGCCGGCGCCCTGCGGGTGCGGGCACGGCGCCTGGGCCTCGACGGGTGGGGGTCCGGCGATGCCGTGTACCTCCACACCGTGCTCTGCGTTCAGGCCCTCCGCTACCTGCCGACGGCCGGGAACGCGGGGATCGTGTGCCGGGTGCCGGAGTCCGTGCACCCGCTGGACCAGCCGCTCTCGGAGGCGGACCTCGCCCTGCTCGTGGACCGGGTGGACCGCTTCCTCGTCACCACCGCGGCGGGGGTGGCCGAGCTGACCGGGCCGCTCCGTGTCGCCACCGGACGCGTCGTGCGCGTCCCCGAGGTGGTGGCCCCGACCACGGGCGCCGAGGCCTCCCGGGTCGAGGCCTCCCGGCTGCGGTCGGCTCTCGGGTTCGGCCCCGACGACGTGGTGGTGGGGTCGTTCGGGGCGTCGGCGGTCGACCCGCCTTCGCCCGCCGCCTCCCTCGCGGTCGCGCTCCGGCGCCAGGGCACCACCGCCCGCCTCCTGTTCGTGGCCCCCGAGCACGCCTCGGACGGGTGGGTGCGCCACGACGTGGAATGTGCCGGTCTGACCGACCGCGTCACGGTCGTCGACGCGGGCGAGCCGCTCCCCGGCTACCACCTCGTGTGCGACGTGGTCGCGCACGCCGGCTGGGGTGCCGACCACCCCGGCGCGTACCTCGAGGCCATGGCCCGGGGCGTCCCCGCCGTGTGCTTCGAGGGCCATGAGCTGGCGGCGCTCGTCGGCGACGACGAAGCCGGGGTCGTCTGCCCCTACCTCGACCTGATGGCCATGGCCGAGGGCGTCGCCGGGCTGGTCGACGACGCCGACCGCCGTCGGGTGGCGGGGGAGCGGGCCGCCGACACCGTGGCCGCGCTGCACCCCACGACGGTGGCCCTCGACGCCGTCCGACTCGCCGTGGCGGAGGTGTCCCGGTGAGCCGCCCACCTGCGGGGAGCCGGGACGTCGACGTCCTCTTCCTCGGCCACGACGTCACCCGCACGGGCGCGCCGCTGATGCTCCTCTACTTTCTGCGGTGGCTGCGCGAGCACACCGACCTCACCTTCGAGGTCGTGGTGGTGGACGGCGGGCCCCTCGAGGCCGACTTCGCCGCGGTGGCACCCACCACCGTCCTGGCCGAACTGCCGGCCGGACGCCTCGAGTCCGTGGCCCGTCGGGCCGGTCTGCACGGGCTGGCCGGGCGCCTCCACGAGCGCACCGCGCGCCGCGCCCTCGCCGGTCTGGGCGCCGCGCCGCTCGTCTACGCCAACAGCATCAGCAGCGTGCGGGTCCTGCCGCTGCTCGACGGGGCTCCGCCCGACCAGGTCGTGGTCACCCACGTCCACGAGATGGAAGGCGCGTTCCGGGCGCAGGACGAGGCCACCCTCGAGATCCTCGCCACCCGGACCGACCACTTCGTGGCCGCCTCCGACCTCGTGCGCCGCCTCGTCATCGACCGCCTGGGCGTCGACCCGGACCGGGTGGTGCGTCACTACGAGTTCATCGACGTCGACGCGATGGTGGCGACGCCGCCCGACGCGGCGGCGGTCGACGCGGTGCGGGCGTCCTGCGGGATCCCGCCGGACGCCGCCGTGGTCGGCGCCGTCGGGGTGGCGCAGTGGCGCAAGGGTCCGGACCTCTTCGTACTGCTGGCCCAGTTGGTCCGCCGGCGTGAGCACGACCGTGAGATCCACTTCGTGTGGCTCGGCGCCGACCCCGCGGGGGACGAGACCGTGGCGCTGGTCCAGGACATCGAGCGGGCCGGGCTGGCCGACCGGGTGCACCTCGTCCCGCCCGAGCCGACCCCGGCGCGCTGGTTCGCGCTCTTCGACGTCTACACCCTCACCTCCCGGGAGGACCCGTTCCCCCTGGTGTGCCTGGAGAGCTCGTTGCTGGGCACCCCCATCGTGTGCTTCGACAACACCGGGATGGCCGAGTTCGCCGGGGACGGTGACTGCGGCTTCATGGTTGACTACCTCGATGTCGAGGCCATGGCGGACCGCGTGATGGCGCTGCTCGACGACGCCGAGGAGCGCGCCGCGGTGGGGGCCCGGGCCGCGGCGAGGGTGCGCACCGAGTTCGACGTCGAGGCCGCGGCGCCGGCGCTGCACCGGGACCTCGAGCGTTGGCGGACCCGGTGAGCACGGCGCAGGCGGGGCCGGGCCGCGGCGCGTCGGTCGACGTGCTGTTCGTGGGCCACGAGGCCTCCCGCACCGGAGCGCCCCTCATGTTCCTCTACTTCCTGCGGTGGCTGCGTGAGCACACCGATCTCCGCTTCGAGGTGGTGCTGGTCGAAGGCGGCCCCCTCGTCGACGACTTCGCCGCCGTGGCCCCGACGGTGGTGCTGGCCGATCTCCGTGACCACTGGCTGTCGCGTGCACTGGTGGCGGCCCGCCTCGACCGTCAGGCCGCGCTCGTGCGGGGCGCCCTCGCCCGACGGCGCCTCGCCCACCTGCGGTCGGTGGGCACCGTCTACTGCAACAGCGTGGTGAGCCTGCGCATGGTCCACCTGCTCGGGCCGGCCCCCCGCCTCGTGATCGCCCACGTGCACGAGCTCATGGGGGCACTGGGCATGCCCCGCAGCGACTCCGATCGTCGTCTGCTGACCGACACCGCGGACTGGGTCGTGGCCGCGTCCGACCTCGTGCGGGACTACCTCGTCGACGAGCACGGCCTCGATCCGACGCGCGTCGTGCGCCACTACGAGTTCATCGAGGTCGATGCCTTCCTCGCGAAGGTGCCGGCGACCAGCACGGACCTGCGGGCCGACCTGGGCATCCCGCCGGACGCCGCGGTGGTGGGGGCCATGGGTGTCACCGAGTCCCGGAAGGGGCCCGACCTCTTCCTTTCGCTGGCGCAGTCGTTCCGCGAGCGGGACCTCGGCCGGCCGGTGCACTTCGTCTGGGTGGGTGCGCCGCCCGACACCGAGGAGACGCGGTGGATGCGCCACGACCTCGACAAGGCCGGTCTCGGCGACGTCGTGCACGTCGTCGAGCCGCAGGCGGTGCCCGCCCCGTGGTTCCAGCTCTTCGACGTGTTCACCTTGACCTCTCGGGAGGACCCGTTCCCATTGGTGTGCCTCGAGAGCTCGTTGCTGGGGACGCCCATCGTGTGCTTCGACAACACCGGGATGGCCGAGTTCGCCGGGGACGGAGAGTGTGGCTTCGTCGTGCCCTATCTGGACCTCAAGGCCATGGGCGACCGGGTGGTGACGCTGATCGAAGACGCGGACCTGCGCCGGTCGGTGGGCGAGCGGGCGGCCGCCGCGGTGCGCGACCGCTTCGACGTGCACGCCGGCGCGCCGGCGCTGCACGCCGACCTGGAGCGCTGGCGGGCGGGCGCGGGGCGAGATGGCTGACCGGGTCGTCGCCGCCACCCACGAGCTCACCCGGACCGGCGCCCCGCTGTCGCTGCTGCACGTCCTGCGCTGGCTGCGGTCCCACACCGACCTCGAGATCGAGGTGGTGGCCGGCCGCCTGGGCGAGGACGGCGGCCAGCTGCGGCCCGACTTCGAGTCCCTGGTCCCCACCCGCCTCGCCCCGGAGCTGTTCGACCCCACGACCTCGGCACCGAGCCTTCCGGCCGCCCCGGTGCTCTACCTGAACTCGATCCTGGCCGCCGGTGCCCTCAGTCACCTTCCCTCCCCCCGGCCGTACGTCATCGCCCGGGTGCCGGAGCTGAGCATGTCGTTCCGCCGCTCGCTCGACGAGCCCGTCCTGGCCCGGTTGCTGGCCGAGGCCGACCGCTTCGTGGCCGTGTCCGGGAGCGTCCGGCGCCTCCTCGTCGAGCGCTACGGCGTCGCCGAGGACGCCATCGCGGTCGTGCCGGGCTCCATCGATCTCTCGGGGTACGCACCGGCCGGCGAGGCCGACACCGCGGCGCTGCGGCGGTCGCTCGGCCTGCCCGATGACGCGCTGGTCGTCGGGGCGGCGGGGACGACCGACTGGCGCAAGGGCCCGGACCTCTTCGTACGCCTGGCCAAGGCGCTGCAGGAACGGCTCCCCGATCGGCCCGTCCACTTCGTCTGGATCGGGGGTGAGCCCGGCGGCCCGGCGTTCTGGCGGGTCGAGCGGCGGCTGGTGCCCGCCTCGCTCTCCGAGCGGGTCCACTTCCTCGGGAGCCGGCCGGACCCCTACTCGTACTATGCGCTCATGGACGTGTTCGCCCTCACGTCGCGGGAGGACCCGTTCCCCAGGGTGTGCATGGAGGTGGGCGCCGTGGGCGTCCCCATCGTCACCTTCGACAACGGCGGCGCCGCCGAGCTGGTGGCCAAGGGGTGCGGGTACGTGGTGCCCTACCTCGACGTCGACGCCATGGCCGACCACGTGGCCGAGCTGCTGGTCGACCGGTCCCTGCACGATCGACTCGGCGCGGTGGGCGCCGAGGTCGTCCGTCGCGACCACACCGTCGACGTCGGCGGGCCCGCCACCCTGGCCGAGATCGAGCGCGGCCTGACCGCCGGGCCCAGCTGATGTGCGGCATCGCCGGGCTCCTCGACCCGGCCCACACCCGGACCGGCGAGAGCCTCCGGGGGGTGGCGACGGCCATGACCGACGCCTTGCGCCACCGCGGGCCCGACGACGGCGGGGTCGAGGTGGACGAGGCCGGGGGGGTCGCCCTCGGCAACCGCCGGCTCGCCATCGTCGACCTCTCGCCGGCGGGCCACCAGCCGATGTGGTCGCCCGACCGGCGCCACCTGCTGGCCTACAACGGCGAGCTGTACAACGCCGAGGAGCTCCGCCCCGAGCTCGCCGCCGCCGGGTGGTCGTTCCGGGGCCGATCGGACACCGAGGTGCTGCTGGCGGCGCTGGCCACCTGGGGCGCGCGCCGGACGGCCGAGCGCGCCGTCGGCATGTTCGGGTTCGCGGCGTGGGACGCCCACGAGCGCCGCCTGGTTCTGGGCCGGGACCGCTTCGGCGAGAAGCCCGTCTACTACGGGTGGCACGACGGGGTGCTGCGTTTCGGCTCCGAGCTGACCGCGCTGCGGGCCGACCCTGCGTTCGGGCCCGGGATCGACCGGGACGCCGTGGCCCTGCTGTTGCGCCACACCTACATCCCGGCGCCGCACTCGGTGTACGAGGGGGTGCGCAAGCTGCCACCGGCGAGTCTCTACACGTGGTCGGCGGCGGACGGCGAGCGCATCGAGGCCTACTGGTCGCTGGCCGACGTGGCCGAAGGCGCCGGGCGACGGCCGTTCGGGTCCGAGGCCGAGGCCGACGAGGCGCTGGACGCCGCCCTCACCGCGTCGGTGCGCAGCCGGCTCGTGTCGGACGTGCCCCTGGGGGCCTTCCTCTCGGGCGGCATCGACTCCTCGCTGATCGTGGCGCTCATGGACCGCCACCATGACGGGCCGGTGCGCACGTTCACGATCGGCTTCGCCGACGAGCAGTTCGACGAGGCGCCCTTCGCCCGGGGCGTGGCGGAGGTGCTGGGGACCGACCACACCGAGCTCGAGGTCACCCCGGCCGAGGCGCAGGCCGTGATCCCCGAGCTCTGTCACCTCTACGACGAGCCCTTCGCCGACCAGTCCCAGATCCCCACGGTCCTGCTCTCTCGCCTCGCCCGCCGGGACGTCACCGTCGCGCTCTCCGGCGACGGCGGTGATGAGCTCTTCGGCGGCTACTGGCACCACCTGTGGAGCCTGGAGGACGAGCCCTCCGACGGCGACGACGAGGCGGCCGCGTCCGCCGCGTCCGCCTCGCAGGGCTGGCGCCAGCGGCTCCGCCGCCGTGGCCGTGGCCCGGCCGGGCCGCCGCCCGGCGGAATCGGTGGGACCGGTGGGACCGGTGACCGACCGGCCTGGCACCAGGGCCACCTCGACCGCCTCGCGAGCTGGGCCGACCCCGCCGCGGTCGTGCGGGGCGCCACCTTGCCGGCCACCGCCTTCACCGAGCGGGTCGCCCACCCCCGCTTCGACCGCCGCCTCGACTGGATGATGGAGCTCGACGCCGCCACCTTCCTGCCCGACGACGTCCTCGTGAAGGTCGATCGGGCCACGATGTCGACCAGCCTCGAGGCCCGGGCGCCCTTCCTCGACCCCGCGGTGGCCGAGGTCGCGTGGCGCATCCCCACCGCCGACCGCCTCGGTCCGAACGGGGGCAAGCTCGCCCTGCGGCGGCTGCTCGGGCAATTCGTCCCGACCGAGCTCTTCGAGCGGCCCAAGATGGGCTTCAACGTGCCCATCGGCGACTGGCTGCGGGGTCCGTTGCGCGAGTGGGGGAGCGACGTGCTCGCGGGCCTCGACGACGATCTGTTCGACCGGAGCGCGGTCGACGCCGTCTGGGCGGACCACCTCGCCGGCGAGGACGCCGCCTACCGGCTCTGGCCCGTGCTCATGTGCCAGACCTGGCTCGACGCTGGTCACGGCGACGGGCGGGGCAGTACCGTCGCGCTTCCGTGAGCACCGAAACCGACCTGGCCGCGCCCGATGCCGACGAGGCCCTCGTCGCCCGGCGCACGCTGGTCGACGACGAGCAGCAGGCCGAGTTCTCCCGGGCCGGCTACCTCACCCTCACCACCGTCGGGCCCGAGCAGGTGGCCCGGCTGCGCGCCATCTACGACGAGGTCTTCCCCGAGCAGATGCAGGGGTTCATCCCCACCTACGCCGTGGCCACCCCGGAGCGCAAGGCCCGCGCCAACGAGCTGGTCAAGGAGGTCCTCGAGCCCCTGATCGGCCCGCTGTTCGACCGCCACCGCGCCTTCAACTCGAGCTACCTCATGAAGTGGCCGGGGGACGACAGCGCCCTGCCGCTGCACCAGGACACCTGCTACGTCGACGAGCGGGTCTTCCGGTCCGCGGTGGTGTGGGTCGCCCTCGACGACACCGACGAGGAGCTCGACAACGGCCCGCTCCAGGTGATCCCCGGCAGCCACCGCTTCGACCGCCTCCCCCGGGGGACCCGGACGTGGTGGCCGTACGACCAGGCGGCCCACTTCGCCGAGGAGCACTGCACCGTGGCCCTGCCCGCACGTGCGGGCGAGGCGCTGATGATGGACAACGCGCTCATCCACTGCTCGTTCCCGAACCGCTCGTCGTCCCCTCGGCTCGCCGTCGCGATCTCGATGGCTCCGGAGGAGGCCGGGCTCATCCACGCCGTGGGCCACGACGACGCCCGGGTGTCGCTCCACGACGTCGACGAGGAATTCTTCGTCCAGTACTCGCCCTACGGGCTGGCAGGCGCCGAGTTCCCGGACACCTATCCCCGCCGTGAGGTGCGGCCCATCGAGTTCCGCCAGCTCACGCCGACCGACCTCGCCGCCCTCTGCCACCTGCCCGAGGAGCTCGTCGACGAGGCCGCCCTCCTGGACCGGCAGGACCCAGCGCCGAGCGGCGACGCGCCCGCCGACGATGCGGCGGCGGTCGACCCCCACGGGTCTGACCTCGCAGCGGACGGGCAGGTCGCGGGCGGTGACGAGGGTTCGGGCGCCGGCGGCGGCCCCGGGCGCATCGGGACGGCCGTGCTGGGCCTGATGCAGGCCAACAACCGCCTCGTCGGCCATGCGGTCACGCTCCAGCCGGTGTACGACCCGGCCGACTTCGCCTGGACGGCGATGCTCGAGCAGCGTTGGGAGGACATCCGCGACGAGGCCCGGGCCGTGCTCGAGACCCGACGCGTGCCCCGCATCGAGCAGGTCCTGGGGGTCAGCCAGGGCAACGACGGCGAGTGGAACACCTTCGTGCTGCGGGCGCTGCGCAAGCCCGTCGACTTCAACGCCGAGCTCTGCCCCGTCACGAGCGAGCTGGTGGCACAGGTCCCGGGGATCTCCTCGGCGCTGTTCTCGGTGTTCCAGCCGGGCACCCACCTCCCGAGCCACCAGGCTCCCAACCGGGGCGTGCTGCGCTACCACCTCGGCCTCATCGTCCCCGACCCCCCGGACTCGTGCCAGCTCCGCGTGCTCGACGACGTGTTGTCCTATCGCGAGGGCGAGAGCATCCTCTTCGACGACACCTTCGAGCACGAGGCGTGGAACCGGGCCGCGGCCCCGCGGGTGACGCTGCTGCTCGAGCTCGACCGTCCCCTGCGCACCCCGTACCGGCAGTTCAACGCCCTCACCCAGCGGGCCTTCGCCTTCTACCCGGAGGCCCGGGGTGCCGCCGAGCGCCTCGAGAAGCTCGAATGGGAGCTGAACGGCGGGCGTTGACGGCCCCGCCGTCGGGGCGCGGACCCTCGACAACGAGGGGTGATCCTCTATACTTCGGCGAAACCGGCAACCTGGCGAGGAGCAGACGTGCAACCCACGTTCTTGAATGAGGAGTGGCAGGCGACCTTCGAGCGTGATGGCTACGTGAAGATCCCCTGTCTCGATGCGGACGAGGTCCAGGCGCTGCGGGACGTGTACTACGGGTTGGGCAAGGCCCCGGGCGACCCCGAGCGAGCCTGCATCTCCACCTTCCACACCTACGACGCGGACTACAAGCAGAAGATCAGCGACGGCGTGCACGGCGTGCTGAAGCCGCACTGCGACGAGATCTTCGACGACTACAAGTGCCTGCCCGCCAACTTCCTCACGAAGTGGCCCGGCGGCATGAGCGGCTTCGGCCTCCACCAGGACCTCGCCCTGGTGGACGAGACCAAGTTCCGCTCCGCCGAGATCTGGGTGGCCCTCGAGGACACCCACGCCGACAACGGCCAGCTCTGGATGGTGCCGGGCTCGCACAAGTGGGTCCCCACCCTGCGGGGCATCCACTCGTTCCGCTCGCCGTTCTACGGCCTCGAGCAGCGCATCGTGCAGCGCCACGCGGTGCCCGAGCCCCTCAAGGCGGGCGAGGCCATCGTGTTCAACCACGCCACGCTGCACTTCTCGTACCCGAACCGCACCGAGAAGGAGCGGCTCGTGGCCATCATCGACCTCATCCCGAACAGCGCCCAGCACATCCACTACTTCGGGCTGCCCGACGGCTCCATCGAGGCCTTCGAGATCGGTGAGGAGTTCTGGGTCGACAACAACCCGTTCACCCTCGGCACCCCGCCGCCGGCGGCGCAGAGCCTCGGCATCTGCGACTTCGAGTTCGTGGCGCTCACCGAGGAGCGCCTCGACGAGCTGGTGGCCAACGGCGAGGCCGTCGACCACGAGATCGAGCGTCACGGGGCCCTCAACCCGGGTCGGGCCTGGTGCCACCGTTGCGGCACCACCGAGGGCATCGAGGACACGCCGGACCGCTGGCTCGGCAACGTCACGCTCCTGTGCCCCTCGTGCGCCGAGAAGGAAGCCGAGCTGGCGGCCGTCTGAGCCACCCGCCTGGCCGGATCTGACCGATCCCCCGGCCACCGTCCTGCGGGACGGGGCCGGGGGATCGTCGCGTCACGGTTCGGGCCTCGCTGATCGTGTGGCGCTCGACGCCGCCCGCGCTGTCGCGTGGCCGGGGCTCGCCGTCCCCGCCGCCGAGATGATGCCCCCGGAAAGCAGGTGGGCCGGAGCGCCCGAGGAGCGGGCGCCGGGCGGGCCGAGAAGCGGGGGCCGAGAAGCGGGAGGGCCTAGAAGAGGGTGTAGAGCGTGTAGGGCGCCGCCGCCTGGCCCACGGTGATGAAGGCGACCACGAGGCCGAGCACCATCATCAGCGGGATGATCCACCACACCCGGTTGACCACGGCGTAGCTGCCGAAGTCGCCCATGAGGCGGAACAGGTGCTTGATGCGCAACACGGGGGAGAAATTAGCAGCCGGAGTGCGGTCGGGGGGTCCGGCTCAGTCCAGCTCGAAGGTGGACTGCCAGTCGTCCTCGCTGTCCCAGTCGGGCTGGGCGGTCTTCTCGAGCAGGAAGTGCTCGAGGACGAGGTAGTCCATCTCGGTGCGCATGAAGCACCGGTAGGCGTCGTCGGGGGTGCAGACGATGGGCTCGCCCCGCACGTTGAACGACGTGTTGATGAGCACGGGGCACCCGGTGCGGGCCTCGAACGCGGCGAGGACCTCGTGGAACTCGGGGCTCTGCTCGGCGCTCACGGTCTGGAGGCGGGCCGAGTGGTCGACGTGGGTCACCGCGGGGATGTCCGAACGGACCTCGTTGACCCAGGTGCGCAGATCGTCGGCGTGCGGGCCGCTCTCGACCCGGTGCTCCTCGGTGACGTCGGCGGTGATCATCATGTAAGGCGAGGGCACGTCGATGGCGAACCACTCGCTCGCCCGCTCGGCCAGCACCGCGGGGGCAAAGGGCCGGAACGACTCCCGGTGCTTGATCTTGAGGTTCATGATCGACTGCATCTTCGGTGACCGGGGGTCGCCGATGATCGACCGGTGGCCGAGGGCGCGGGGACCGAACTCCATCCGTCCGATGAACAGCCCGAGCACGTTGCCGTCGTCGACCAGCTCGGCGATGCGCTCCGCCCGCTGGGCCGAGTCGGCGAAGCGCTCGTAGGCGTAGCCGTTGTCGTCGAGGTAGCGGGCGATCTCGTCGTCGTTGAACCGGGGCCCGAGGTAGGCGCCCGACATCCCGTCGTGGACGCCGTCCACGGTGCGCTCGTTGCCGTAGATCTTGTGCCACGCGTAGAGGGCGCTGCCGATGGCACCGCCGGCGTCGCCCGCCGCGGGCTGGATCCACAGCTCCTCGAAGGGCCCCTCGCGGAGCAGACGGCCGTTGCTGACGCAGTTGAGGGCGACGCCACCGGCCAGGCAGGCCTTGGTCTCGCCGGTCACCTGGGCGGCGTGGCGGGCCATGCGAAGGACGATCTCCTCGGTGACCTCCTGGATCGAGCGGGCCATGTCCATCTCGCGCTTGGTGAGCTCGCTCTCGGGCGCCCGGGCCGGCGCCCCGAAGAGCTTGTCGAACTTGGCGTTGGTCATCTTCAGGCTGTGCAGGTAGCCGAAGTAGGACATGTCGAGGGTGAACGAGCCGTCGTCGTGCAGGTCGACGAGCTTGTCGAGGATGAGGTCGGCGTACACGGGCTCGCCGTAGGGGGCGAGCCCCATCAGCTTGTACTCGCCCGAGTTGACCCGGAACCCGCAGTGGTAGGTGAACGCGGAGTACAACAGGCCGATCGAGTGCGGGAAGTTGAGCTGCTCGGTGAGGGTGAGGTCGTGCCCGCGTCCCACGCCGACGCTGCTCGTGGCCCACTCGCCGACGCCGTCGAAGGTGAGCACCGCGGCCGATGAGAACGGTGACGGGTAGAACGCGCTGGCGGCGTGGCTCTCGTGGTGCTCGGTGAAGAACAGGTCCTTGGGCATGGCGAAGCCGAGGTTCTTCAGGCCCTTCTCGATCTGGTACGGGATCCAGAGCTTCTCCCGCAGCCAGATGGGCATCGCCGTCTGGAAGGACCGGAACCCCTTGGGGCCGACACGCATGTACGTCTTGAGCAGGCGCACGAAGGTGGTGATGGGCTTGTCGTAGAACACGACCGCGTCGATCCCGTCGGCGTCCACCTCGCCGCGACGCAGGCAGTAGGCGATCGAGTTGGCCGGGAAGTCGGCGTCGTGGCGCTTGCGCGTGAAGCGCTCCTCCTGGGCGGCGGCGGTGACGACGCCGTCCTGGACGAGTGCCGCCGCGGAGTCGTGGTAGAAGCCACTGATCCCCAAGATGTTCATGCGACGACGCTAGCCGCTTCGTCCTGTTGGCGGCGGGCGAGGGGCGGTACGCTCCGGAGTGCCTATGAGCGACCAGAGCCCACCTGCAGAGGCGCCGCCCGGCGCGGCGCCGTGGGGGCCCGACCGCCCCCGACCCGACGGCTACGAGCCCTTCCCCGCGGCGGCGGTGGAAGGCTCGATCGGGGCGAGGTTCCGTGACGTCGCCGCCCGCCACGCCGACCACGTCGCCCTGCGCAGCCCGGCGGGCGCGTGGACCTTCGCCGAGCTGGAGACCGACGCCAACCGCTTCGCCAACGCCCTGCTCGCCCGTCTCGGCGAGGACGAGGAGCCGGTGGCGCTCCTGTTCGACCACGACGGTCCGCTCGTCGCCGCCATGCTCGGCACGCTGAGTGCAGGGAAGCTCGTGCTGGTCCTCGACCCCGAGGCGGCGCCGTCGGTCACCGAGTCCCTCCTGGCCGACTCCGGCGCCCGTCTCCTGGTGGCCGACGCCTCCCGCATCGGGGCCGCGTTCGACCTCGCCGGCCCCGACGTCGCCGTGGTGCGCGACTCCGCGCTGGTCGAGGGCGCGCCCACCACGCCGCCGCCGGTGGACGTCGCTCCCGACCGTGGGGCCATGCTGGCCTACACGTCCGGGTCATCCGGCTCGGCGAAGGCCGCGGTCATCCCGCACCGTGCGCTGCTGCACCTCATGCGCGGCGCCACCGACGCCCTGTCCATCTCGCCGGGGGACACGCTCCCCATGCTGTTCCCGGTGTCGTTGGCGGTCGCCGCCTATCCGATGTTCCTGCCCCTGCTGAACGGCGGGACGCTGACCACACGCGACGTGCGGGGCCTCGGCCTGGTCGACCTCGGCAAGTGGATCTCCGAGGAGCGGATCTCGGTCATGTACGTCGCGCCGACGGTGGCGCGGTTCATGGTCGACGTCGTGGCCGGGTTCGAGTACCCGGCGCTCCGCCTCGTGGTGCTCGGCGGCGAGCGGGTCGACGCCGACGCCGTGGCCCTGGTGCGGGACCTGTTCGGTCAGCACCTCGTCGTCGCCAACGGGTACGGCACCACCGAGACCGGCGTGCTCACCTTCTACTTCGTGGCGCCGGGGGAGTCCTTCGGTGACGCCGGCGTCCCGGTGGGGCACCCCATCGAGGGCATGGGCCTCGAGATCCGCCGCGAGGACGGCACCCCGGCCGACGTGGGCGCGGCGGGCGAGCTGTTCGTGCGCAGTCCCTACCTGCTGCGGGGGTACTGGGGGCGTCCCGACCTCGACGCCAAGGTGCTGTCGGTCGGGCCCGACGGCGTGCCCGTGTACCGCACCGGCGACGTGGCCCGCGTCACCGCCGACGGCTACCTCGAGGTGGCGGGCCGCACCGACGACCAGGTCAAGATCCGGGGCCAGCGCATCATCCCCGGCGAGGTCGAGGACGCCCTGCTGGCGCTCGACGTGGTCAAGGACGCGGTGGTCACCACCGGCACCGACGCCACGGGCACGCGCATCCTGATCGCCCACGTGGTGCCCACGTCGTCGGAGACCAGCGCCGACGAGGTGCGACGGGAGCTGGCCGAGCGGGTCACCGCCGCCATGGTGCCCTCACGCGTCCTCCTGCGCGACGACCTCCCTCAGCTGCCCAACGGCAAGCTCGACCGCCAGGCGCTCATCGACGGGGTCGACGGTGGCGGCGGCCACGGGCCCGCGGATGGGGACTCCCCGGACGGTGGCGTGAGCCGACCGGCCCCCGCCGACGAGCTCGAGGCCCAGATCATCGACCTGTGGCAGGAGCTGCTCGGGGTCCCCGAGGTCCACGTCGACGACGACTTCTTCGACCTCGGCGGCTACTCCCTGCTGGCCGCGCAGATGCTCGTGCGGCTCGAGGAGCGCCACGGCCACCAGGTCCAGATGTCGGCGTTGCTCGACGGCACCACGGTCGCCGACCTGGCCCGGGCCATCCGGGGCGACACCCACCACGCCGGCGAGGCCGCCCTCGTCCAGGCGGGGGCGGCCGATCGCCCCGCTCTCTTCCTCACCCACGACCTCTACGGCTCCGCCTACCGCTACCGCCACCTGGCCGCGGCCCTGGGGTCGGACCAGACCCTCTACAGCTTCGAGTCGCCCTTCCTCGACGGGCACCGGCTGCCCATCCGAACCATCGACACCCTCGCCCGCCGCTACCTCAGCGAGGTCCGGCGTATCCAGCCCGAGGGTCCCTACTACCTGGCCGGCTACTCGTTCGGCGGGATCCTCGCCTACGAGATGGCCCGCATCCTCGAGCGCGACGGCGACGAGGTGGCCTTCCTGGGCATCATCGACGTCGGCCCCGGCTACCGCGGCATCGACTACTCCCGTCAGCGTCCCCCGCAGAGCCCCTACCTCGGCATCCCCACCCCGGCCGAGCCCGACTGGCCGTTGCGGCAGCGGGCCCGGTACTACGCCGGCCTGGCCAAGCGGTCGCCGCAGGGCCTCGTACGCCAGCTCATGAAGCGCGCCCGCATCGACCGGTGGGTCCAGCCCGTGCTCTGGGAGCTCGACCTCCGCCGGACCGGGCAGATCCGCCCCGGCCATCGTCTCTGGTACTCGTGGTACCGCCTCTGGCGCCTGGCCGGGCCCGACTGGGCGCCCGCCCCTTACGGCGGAGACCTGACCCTCTACTGGGCCGGCGGCACCGGGGCCACCGACTCCACCATGGGCTGGGCCGAGTGGGTGGGCGGCACCGTCGACGTGCAGCGCGTCGCGGCCGGCCACTGGGAGGTGATGGCCGAGGACGGTGTGGGCGAGGTCGCCGGGCTCATCCGGGCCGACCTCGACGCCGCGATCGCACGTCAGAGCGGCTGAGCCGTGCCCTTCGCCCCGGTCCCCGAAGAGCTCCAGGAGCGCTGCGACGAGGGCCGTGATCTCACCGGCAAGGCCTTCCGCTCGGCGTGCTACGCGCCCTTCGGGACCTTCGAGCTGGACCCGTTGGGCTTCGTGCTCCCGTGCTGCATGAACAACGCCTACCCGCTGGGCAACGTCACCGAGGAGCGCCTCACCGACATTTGGCGCGGCCGCCGCGCCGCCATGCTCCGCGAGGCCCTCGAGCAGTACGACTTCGGCTACGGCTGCGGCACCTGCCGGTGGGAAGCCGAGCACAACAAGGAGGCGCCGCAGTTCAAGCAGTACGACCGCCTCCCCGCCGAGGACCGGGCCCTGCCGTGGCCCACCGAGATCGGCTTCTGCCTCTCCAACACCTGCAACCTCGAGTGCATCCACTGCAACGGGCTCTACTCGTCGCGCATCCGGGCCCGCATCGAGAAGCGCCCGCCCATCCCCTCGGTCTACGGCGACGAGTTCTTCGAGGACCTGCGCTCGTTCCTGCCCCACTTGCGCACCGCCCGGTTCGTCGGCGGGGAGCCGTTCATGATGCGGGAGAACCACCGCGTGTGGGACCTGCTCATCGAGATGGAGCTGCGCCCGGAGTGCCACGTGACCACCAACGGCACGCAGTACAACGCCAAGGTCGAGCGGGTGCTCGAGCACCTGCCGGTGCACCTCATCGTGTCCATGGACAGCGCCGAGAAGGTGCAGTTCGAGTCCATCCGCCGCAACGCCGACTTCGACGTCGTGGTGGCCAACCTCGACCGGTTCCGGACCTACGCCGACGGGGCGGGGACCAGCGTGGTCATCAACCACTGCCTCATGCGGGACAACTGGCGGGAGTTCGGCGACCTGCTGCGCTTCGCCGAGGAGCGCTCGGTCCCGGTGAGCACGTCCACCGTGTTCAACGAGCCCTTCAGCCTCTACAAGGTCCCCCTCGACGAGCTACGCGAGGTGGTCGAGACCATGGAGGCGTCCACCGACGAGGTGGTGGCCGAACTGGCCCTCAACGGCCACGTCTGGCGCTCCGAGGTGGCGCAGCTGCGCAGTGCCCTCGACGAGCGCCTCGCGGGTGGCGAGGGGACCGTGCTCGGCGGTGCCGACGACGCCGAGGCCCCACGTCTCGTCCCCGACGCCGCCGAGGCACGGGCGGTGCGGTCGGCGCCGGCGCCCAAGCGGGTGCTGCTGCGCAGCCGAGGGCAACGCCAGGCCCGCCAGGTCGTGATCGACGAGCTGTCGACGTGGGCGGGCGATCGCATCGCCACCTTCGAACTCGACGCCGACGGGGTGGCCCGGTCCTTCGAGGCCCTGCAGGGATCGTTCTACGGCCTCGATCCCACCAACGTCGTCGGCCGTCACCTCGACGATTGCATCGACGCCCTTCGCTCCCGCCTCGGTCCGTCGCTGTTCGTCATGGACCGCCACACCACGGGGGGACGGTTCGAGGTCCTGTTCGGCTACACGAGCAGCGGGCCGTACGAGAAGAACGGCACCTTCCTGCGCCTCGTGGCCCTCCCTGCGGGTCGGGGCGACGAGGACGGCTGGTCGGTCGTGGTCGCCAGCGACGAGATCTACCCGCCCGTCCCCATGGACGACGCCCGCGACCCCGAGCCGTTCGACCCGTCGATGCTCGACCCCGTGCCCCGCCCGGTCACCCGGTCGGCGTAGGCGACCCGCCCGCGGCGGGGGCCACCCCCACCACCAGGTGGTGGGGGTAGGGGCGCCGTCGGTCGAGGCGCCGGTCCGACACGGCGAGGCCCTCGGTCGTCATCCACCGCCGGACGTCCTCGGGTGCGGTGTGGTGCAGGACGCCGTCGGTCGAGGCGGTGATGCGGGCCACCCGCGTGGCGAGGACCTCCTCGCCGTGCATCCAGCGGTGTTTCCACCGCGGCGTGGGCGCCATCTCCTTCACCAGAAGGCTCCCTCCGGGAGCCAGGCGGCAGGCGAGGGACCGCACCAGCGCCTCCTGATGCTCGGCGGTCAGGAGGTACAGGACGTCGACGACGGTGACGGCGGCGAAGGGCCCGTCGATCGTCGCGAGGTCGTCGGCCGATGCGAAGGCGACGTTGGGGAGCGAGGGCGCAGCCGCTGCGGCCCGGCGGGCGGCGGTGATCTTGGCTTCGTCGATGTCGACGCCCACGACTTCCCGGCGGGCGGACCCGGCGGCGAGGTGGAGGGCGAGGAGTCCGTGGCCGCACCCGACGTCGAGCACGCGGCCAGAGCGCGGTACCTCGGACGCGAGGACGTCGAACGGACACGCCAGCCATCGTCCACGCACGTGGGACCGGGTGGACCAGGGCTCGCCCCGGAAGCGGGGGAGCGGTGAGGGTGCGGGACCGGCCCGGTGCGCTGGGCGGTCCGCGTCAGGGCTCAGACCGGAGCGGCGGGCTCGTACATCTCCTTGTCGAGGTCCAGGCCCTCGGCGTAGAACTGCTCGGCCCACTTGCGGAACTTCATGATGGGGCCGTCGGCGTCGGACAGCGCCGGCTTCACGACGTACGCCTTGTTCTCCCAGATGGGCACGTCCTCGACCGTCTGGTGGGCGATCCCCTCGACGAAGGCCTCGGCCACCGAGGTGGTGAGGGCCTCGTCGCCGAGGTCGCGGACCGCGAAGGTCATGCGCAGCTCGGTGGTGTCCTGGTCGACGGGGACGGCGCACCCCAGGGTGATGGTGTCGACGAGGCCGGTGAACCAGGTGACGGCGTGACCGGGGCCGCAGCTGTCGGTGTCGATGCGGCCCTCGACGAGACCCCGCGGCGTGGGGAACGGCTGGTAGAAGCGCATCCGCGAGTCGGGGAAGGTGGTGGTGTACTCCTCGACCGCCGGCGGCGGGCTGGCACCGGGCTCGATGCCCAGGTTCTTCTCGAACTCGACCAGGTGCTGCTGGACGTGGGCGGCGTCCGCGACCGTCTCGGCGATCTCCTGCCAGTGGGTCTTCACCTTGTAGTGCTTGCGGTAGGTCTTGGTGAACTGCGGGTGGTCGTTGAGCTCGGGCACCTCGGGGATCTCCCACTTGGGGGCCTCGTCGGTGGGGTGGTACCAGGCGAACAGGGCGCCGTTGCGCTCGACCACGGGGTACGAGCGGACCTTGGCGCGCTTGTTGGTGCGCTTCGAGTAGGGCACGTCGATGACGTTGCCGTCGCCGTCGAAGGTCCAGTTGTGGAGCGGGCACACGAGGTTGTCGCCACAGACGTTGCCGCCGTGGCTGCCGTCCTCGCCGAGGCCGTAGCCCAGGTGGCTGCCGAGGTGGGGGCAGAAGGCGTCCATGAGGTGGGCCTCGCCCGCCTCGCTGCGCCACGCGACCAGGTGCCGCCCGAAGTAGTAGAGGGGCACGGCCTTCCCCGCGGGGACCTCGTCGGGCCACGCGACCTGGAACCAGCCAAAGGGCATGGGAAGGGGGTAACGCATCTCCAGCCGTCCTCCTGAGGCGCCTACCGGACGCCCCCTCGCTTCACCGCTGTCGCACGAGTATACGCAGACGCGTCGGCGCAGGGCGAGGACGAGTGAGGGGGTTGATGGAGAAACGGCCCAGGAGCGCCCCGCCCGACTGTGCCCCGACCCCACCCGCATCGCTACCATCGCGTCCGATGTCGCCCGACGACCTGATCCTGGTGAGCGTCGACGACCACTGCGTCGAGCCTCCCGACCTCTTCGACGGGCGCCTGCCCGCCGCCTACGCCGACCGGGCCCCCCGGGTGGTCCGCCAGGACGACGGCACCGACGTGTGGGTCTTCGAGGGCCAGGAGATCCCGAACATCGGGCTCAACGCGGTGGCCGGGCGGCCCCCCGAGGAGTACGGCGTCGACCCCACGAGCTTCGACGAGATCCGTCCCGGCACCTACGACATCCACCGGCGGGTCGAGGACATGAACGCCGGCGGCGTGCTCGGCTCGATGAACTTCCCCTCCTTCCCGCAGTTCTGCGGACAGGTCTTCACCAAGGCCGACGACAAGGACCTCGGCCTCGCCGTCCTCCGGGCCTACAACGACTGGCACGTCGAGGACTGGTGCGGCGCCTACCCCGGGCGCTTCATCCCGCTGTGCGTCGTGCCGTTCTGGGATCCCGAGCTCATGGCCGCCGAGGTGCGTCGCCTGGCGGCCAAGGGCTGCCATGCCGTCACGTTCTCCGAGAACCCCGAGAAGCTCGGCCAGCCGAGCTTCCACAACCCGCACTGGGACCCGTTCTGGAAGGCCTGCGCCGACGAGGGGACGGTCATCTGCCTGCACCTCGGGTCGTCGTCGGAGGTCACCATCACCTCCCTCGAGGCGCCCATCACCACGATGATCACCCTCCAGCCCATGGGGCTGATGCAGGCGGCCGCCGACCTGATGTGGTCGCGTGTGCCCCGCGAGTTCCCGGTGAAGATCGCCCTCTCCGAGGGAGGCATCGGCTGGGTGCCCTATCTGCTCGAGCGTGCGGACTACGTCTACGAGCACCACCGCACGTGGACGGGCTCGGACTTCGGGGGCAAGCGGCCGAGCGACATCTTCCGGGAGCGCTTCATCACCTGCTTCATCGACGACGCCGTCGGCATCGAGCTGCGGGACAAGATCGGCGTCGAGAACATCTGCTGGGAACACGACTACCCCCACAGCGACTCCACCTGGCCGACCGCCCCCGAGTCGCTGATGAAGGCACTCGAAGGGGTGCCGCGGGCCGACATCGACGCGATCACCCACCTGAACGCCTGCCGCGAGTTCCAGTTCGACCCGTTCGCCCACCGGGCCCGCGAGGCGTGCACCGCCGGCGCCCTGCGGGCCGAGGCCGCCCACGTCGACGTCACCCCCGTGGCGTCCGGCCGACCGTTCGAGCCGCCGGCCGAGCCGGTCAGCCTGATGGCACTGCTCGAGAAGGCCCAGAAGATCCTCGACGCCGCCAGCGGCACCAAGCCCGAAGCCCCGACCGACCCTTCGTCATGACGACGGCGGACCCCCTCCCCAAAGGAACCGACACCAATGGCTGACCTGGAGTTCATGGACGCTGACGGCCACATCATCGAGCCGCCACACGATCTGCCGAAGTTCGCCCCCAAGGGCTACGAGGACAAGGTCTTCCACGTCGAGACCGACGACGAGGGCAAGGACTGGGTCGTGGTCGGCGACCGGCGCATCGAGGCCGACGTCTTCGCCTTCGCCGCCGCCGGCGGGCTCCCCGCCGACGAGCGTGAGGCCGCACACCGGGGCGAGCTGCGCTACTCCGACATGCGCTCGGGTGGGTGGGACGCCGAGATGCGCATGGCCGACATGACCTCCGACGACATCGACCTGTCGGTGCTGTACCCGACCTTCCTGTTGTCGTTCCAGAGCCAGCACCCGCTCGACGTCGTGGTCGCCCAGTGCCAGGCCTACAACGACTGGCTGACCGACCACGTGCAGGGCAGCAACGGCCGCCTCCACGGCGTGGCCGTCGTGCCCCACCGCGATCCCGAGGCCGCCGCCGCCGAGATCGAGCGGGTGGGCAAGCGCCCCGAGATCGTCGGCGTGCAGGTGCGCCCGAACCCCGCGGTCGACTGGAAGCCGTTCATGGACCCGGTCTACGACCCGATCTGGCGGGCCGCCTCCGAGCACAACCTGCCCGTCGGCCTGCACCCGCTCATGTCGGCGGACCTGCCGGGCGCCGTCCAGGGCCTGCGCCTGCACCGCATGAAGACCTCCGAGATCCCGGTCCAGGAGGATGCCGACATCAACGTCGACAACATCTTCTTCAGCCAGATGATCGGCAACCCCGTCGACATGATGGCGGCCATGACGTTCTTCCTCGCCGGGGGCGTCTGCCAGCGCTTCCCCGACCTGAAGGTCGTCTTCCTCGAGACCAACGGCGGCTGGGTGGTGCCGTGGCTCGAGCGCATGGACCATCACTTCCACATGTACGGCTTCGACGTCCCGTGGCTCGACAAGGACCCGTCCGAGTACTTCCGCCGCCAGTGCTGGATCTCCTTCGACGCCGACGAGTCGACCATCCCGTTCACGGCGGCCTCGAAGTACGTCGGCGCCGACCGCATCGTCTGGGCCACCGACTACCCGCACCCCGACTCGAAGATCCCCGGCATCACCAAGGAGCTGGCCGACACCATCGCCCCGCTCCCCGAGGACCAGCAGCAGCTGATCGCCGGCGCCAACTGCAAGGCCCTCTACGACCTCTGAGGGCGTGGCCCCGCCGCGGGCCCTCGTCATCGTCGGCGCCGGCGGCCAGGGCCGTGAGGCGCTCGACACCGTGGAGGCGATCAACGCCGCCGCGCCCGCTCCCGTGTGGGAGTTCCGGGGCTTCCTCGCCGACGACGACCGCTCGGCGGCGCTCCTCGCGGCGCGGGGGGTCGGCGTCGTGGGACCGGTCGCGCTCCTCCGCGAGCTCGACGCCGACTACGTGGTCGCCATCGGTGACCCGGCGGTGCGTCGCACGGTCGACGAGATCGCGACGGCGGCCGGTCGCCGCCCCGCCACGCTCGTGCACCCCACCGCCCAGGTGGGCTCGGCGGTCACCCTCGGGCCGGGCGCCTACCTCGCACCGGCGGCGGTCCTCACCACCAACGTGACCGTGGGACGCCACACCATCGTGAACGTCGCCGCCACCCTCAGCCACGACGTCGTGGTGGGCGACTTCGCGACCATCGGTCCTGGAAGCCATCTCGCCGGCAACGTGCGCGTCGGCGACGACGCCGACCTCGGCATCGGCGTGGTGGCCCGCCCCGGCTCGGTGATCGGCGCCGGCAGCGTGGTCGGGGCCGGCGCCGTGGTGGTCGGCGACCTCGCCCCGGGCGTGGTCGCGGCCGGCGTTCCCGCCGCGCCGCTCGGGCGCTCTTAGAGGGCTCTGCCAGAATGGCGGGCATGCAGGCCCTGGTCACCGGCGCGGCCGGGTTCATCGGCTCGACGCTGGTCGACGAGCTCCTCGCCGCCGGCCACCGGGTACGGGGCGTCGACTGCTTCGTCCCCTTCTACGCGGAGGCGGACAAGCGACGGAACCTCGCCGGCGCGGTGGCTCACCCCGACTTCGAGCTCGTGGAGGCGGACCTGCGCACCGCCGAGCTCGCCCCGCTGCTCGACGGCGTCGACACGGTGTTCCACCTCGCCGCCCAGGCGGGTGTGCGGCCATCGTGGGCCGAGGGCTTCGAGGACTACGTGACCCTCAACGTCCTGGCCACGCAACGTCTGCTCGAAGCGTGCCGCGGCACGGAGGTGGCCCGCCTCGTCTACGCCTCGAGCTCCTCGGTGTACGGGCAGGCGGCGCGCTACCCGACCTCCGAAGGTGACCTCCCGGCCCCTCACAGCCCCTACGGCGTCACCAAGCTGGCCGGCGAGCACCTCTGCGGGCTCTACGGCGCCAACCACGGGGTGGCCACGGTGTCGCTGCGCTACTTCACGGTCTACGGGCCCCGCCAGCGGCCGGACATGGCCCTGCACCGTCTCGTCGAGCACGGGTTGGCGGGCACCGCGTTCCCGCTCTACGGCGACGGTGAGCAGCTGCGCGAGTTCACCTTCGTGGGCGACGTGGTGCAGGCCACCATCGCCGCGGCCACCGCTGAGGTCGCGCCCGGGTCGGTGATCAACGTCGCCGGCGGGTCCGAGACCCGCCTGGCCGACCTCATCGCCCTGGTGGGCGACTCCATCGGGCGGCCCGTGGTGCTGGACCGCCGCCCGCCGGCCGCCGGCGACGTCGCCCGGACGGGCGGTGCCACCGAGCGGGCACGCGCCCTGCTCGACTGGTCGCCCGCCGTCCCCCTCGCCGAAGGCGTCGCCGCCCAGGTCGCCTGGCACCGCGCCCGCAACGCGGCCGCCACCCCGTGACGGCGGCGTCGCCGGCGACCGTCCTGGTGACGGGCGGCGCCGGGTTCATCGGAGCCAACCTCGTGCGCCGTCTCCTCGCCGGGGGCCACCGCGTCGCGGTCGTCGACGATCTCTCCACCGGCGACCGCGGCAACCTCACCGAGGTCGAGGGGCGGATCTCCTTCCACGAAGGCACGGTGCTCGATGCCGGTGTCCTCGACGCGGCCATGGCCGGAGCGGATGCCGTCGTCCACCTGGCGGCCCGACCGTCGGTCCCGCGCTCCATCGACGACCCCGTCGCCACCCACCGGGCCAACGCCGACGGCACCCTCGCGGTGCTCGAGGCCGCCCGCCGGGCCCAGGGCGCCACCGGGGGGAACGGGCCCCACGTGCTCGTCGCCTCGTCCTCCTCCGTCTACGGCGCCAACCCCGTCCTGCCCAAGTCCGAGGGCCTGGTGCCGCAGCCCCGCAGCCCGTACGCCGCCTCCAAGCTGGCGGCCGAGGCGTACGCGCTGGCCTACCACCACAGCTACGGGCTCGACGTCCTGGTGTTCCGGTTCTTCAACGTGTTCGGCCCCCTCCAGCCGGCGGGGCACGCCTACGCCGCCGTCGTGCCCGCGTTCGTGGACGACGCGCTGGCGGGCCGGTCCGTGACGGTGCACGGCGACGGCACCCAGACACGGGACTTCACCTACGTGGACTCGGTCACCGCCGTGCTCGCCGATGCCGTCGGCCGGCGGGTGGTGGACGACCAGCCCGTGAATCTGGCCTTCGGGACCCGCACCGACCTGCTGGGGGTGCTGGCCCGCCTCGAGGCGCTGCTCGGGCACCCGGTCGAGCGGGTCCACGCCGCGCCCCGGCCGGGCGACGTGGCCCACTCCTCGGCCGACGCCAGCCGCCTGCAGGCGCTGTTCCCCACGGTCGAGCCCGTCGATCTCGACGCCGGCCTCGCCGCCACCGTGGCCTGGATGCGGGCGCGGCGGGACCAGGGCCCCGGGGCGTGAGCGACCTGCGGGTGGTGGTCGACGCCACCGCCATCCGCCTCGGCGGCGGGCTCTCCTACGTGTCGCGCCAGCTGCGGGGCGTCGAGCGGGTGGCCCCCGACCTCGACGTCCGGGTGGTCTCGGCACCGTGGAACGACGCCGCCCTGCGCGAGGCGCTGGACCTGCCCGTCGAGGCGTCCGGGGTGCGCAGCACCCGTGGCCGCCTCGTCCACGAGCAGTTCGGACTGCCCCGGCACGTGCCGGACGACGCCGTCCTGCACTGCCCGGGAAACCTCGCCCCGATCCTGCCGGGACGCCGGCCGGTCACCGCGGTGACCATCCAGAACCCGAACCTCTTCGGGGTGGGACGCGACCTGCCCCACAACAAGGCCTGGTACCGGCGCCTCCGGGTCTTCGGCGCCCGTCGCTCGGTCGAGGTGTCCACCCGGGTGATCGCGGTGTCCGAGTCGATGATGGCCCAGGTCCGGGCCGATGTCCCCGACCTCGGCGACCGGGGCGTCGTCGTCCAGAGCGGGCGGCCCGAGTGGGTGGAGGGCGAGGAGCGGCCCGGGTCGCTGGCCGTCGAGGGGCTCGATTACCTCCTCTCGCTGGCCAACGACGCCCCCCACAAGCGCCTCGACGACCTGGTCGTCGCCTGGAACCGCGCCTTCTCCGGTCAGGGGGCCGACGCGCCCGCCCTCGTGTTCGTGGGCGGGCTGCCCGAGGAGCGGCGTGAGCAGCAGCGCTCGCTGGTGACGCCGGCGCTGCGATCCCGCCTGCTGTACACCGGCGCGGTCGACCGCCCCGAGGTGCTCCGCTGGCTGGTGGCGCACGCCCTGGCCATGGTCGCCACCTCCGCCCTCGAGGCGCACCCCCACACGCCCGCCGAGGCGGGGGCGTTGGGCTGCCCGCTCGTCCTTTCCGACATCCCGCCCCACCGGGAGACCGGCACCGACCACCCCTTTGCCTACGTCCCGGTGGGAGACGTCGACCAACTGGCCGTGGCCCTCACGGGGGTCGTCGCCGGCGGTGACCGGACCCCGTGGACCTGGCCCATCAGCTGGGACGACCACGCCCGCCAGCTCATCGGCGTGTGGGAGGCGGCGCTCGCCGACCGCTGAACCGGCCCCCTGGGCGGCCCTGGTAGACAGGCCGCGTTCCGGTTCGACGACGAAGGGTGGCGACATGGCAGCGCTCGAGTTCCCCGAGGGCTTCGAGTGGTCGACGGCGACGGCCGCCCACCAGATCGAGGGCGGCAACGTCAACAACGACTGGTGGGCCTTCGAGCACACACCGGGGTCGGGGTGCGTCGAGTCGAGCGGAGACGCCTGTGACTCCTGGAACCGCTGGCCCGAGGACGTGGCGGTGCTCGCCGAGCTCGGCTTCACGGGGTACCGCTTCTCGCTCGAGTGGAGTCGCATCGAACCCGCGCCCGGCGAATGGTCGCGTGCCGCGCTCGACAACTACCGGCGTCAGTGCGAGGCGCTGCTCGCGGCCGGCATCGAGCCCACGGTGACCCTGCACCACTTCACCACGCCGCTCTGGTGGGTGGCCGAGGGCGGCTGGACCAACCCCGACACCGCCGCTCGTTTCGCGGACTTCGCCCACCGGGCCGTCGACCACCTCGGTGACGTCGTACGCCGGGTGTGCACCCTGAACGAGCCCAACATGGTCGTGGCCATGGGCTACCAGCTGGGGATCTTCCCGCCCGGGCGTCCTGACGCCGCCGCGGCGACGGAGTCCATGGTGGCGGCGCACCGCCTCGGGGTCGACGCGGTCCGCGCCGCGGCGCCCGGGATGCCGGTCGGCATCACCGTGGCGATGATGGACTACCAGGCCGGCGACGGTGGGGAGGCGGCGGCCGCCGCGGCCCGGGCCGACGAGGACGTCTACCTCGACGCCACCGCCGGGGACGACTTCGTCGGCGTGCAGACCTACAGCCGCATGGTGATGGGCCCCGACGGGTGGGTCGGGCCCCTCGAGGGGGTCCCCGTGGTCGAGTCCATGGGCTACGAGTACTGGCCCGAGGCGTTGGAGGCCACCATCCGGCGCGCCTGGGACCGCACCGGCGGTACCGTGCCGATCCTCGTCACCGAGAACGGCCTCGGCTCCGAGGACGACGAGGCCCGCATCGAGTACGTGCAGCGGGCCCTCCGCGGGGTCCACGCCTGCCTCGCCGACGGCATCGACGTTCGCGGCTACACGTATTGGTCGCTGCTCGACAACTTCGAGTGGGCCTTCGGTTACGGGCCGAAGTTCGGCATCGTCGAGGTCGACCGAGCCACCTTCGTGCGCACCCCCAAGCCGTCCGCCCGCTGGCTGGCCGGCGTCATCGCCGCCAACGCGGTCCCCGGGGCGTAGCCGGGGCCCGCATCAGCCGAGGAACTCGTCGCGGGTGGCGCGGCCCTCCTGGCTCACGCCGGCGCCGCTGAACACGGCCCCGAGGGTGCGACCGAGGATCCGAAGGTCCAGGGCCAGCGAGCGGTGGTCGACGTACCAGACGTCGAGGGCGAACTGCTCCTCCCACGTGAGGTCGTTGCGGCCCTCCACCTGGGCAAGACCGGTGACCCCCGGCTTCACCTCGTGACGGCGGCGCTGCTCGGGGGAGTAGCGGGGGAGGTAGGCCATCAGGAGCGGCCGAGGGCCGACGAGCGAGAGGTCGCCCCGCAGGACGTTCCAGAGCGTCGGCAGCTCGTCGAGGCTCGTGCGCCGCAGCCAGCGCCCCAGACCGGTGAGGCGGTCGGCGTCGCTGGCCAGCGCGTCCTCGCCTGGTCGGGGGTCGCGCATCGTGCGGAACTTGCAGAGGGTGAAGGGCACCTCGTGACGCCCGGGGCGCTCCTGGCGGAACAGCACGGGTGCGCCCAGCGAGATCCGCACCGCGACGGCGATCACCGCCATCGGCACCGCGGCGACGGCGAGACCGACGGCGCTGACCACGACGTCGAGGGTGCGCTTGAGGATCATCGTGACCCCTGCGCGCGGCGGAGGACGGCGTCGAGGGCCGCCGCCCGTGGCGCCACGGCGTACTCGCGCTCGATCAGGGCGCGGCCCCGTTCGCCCATGGCGACCCGCTCGGCCGCGGTGGTGGCCAGCAGCGCGCGCACCCCGTCGGCGATGCCGTCGGGGGCGACCGCGACGCCCGCGCCGGCGCCGGTGACCAGCCCGCCGACGTCGCCCGGGACGTTGGTGAGCACCGGGAGGCCGGCGGCGAGGTAGTCGAAGACCTTGTTGGGGCTGACCCCGAAGGTGAACAGGCCGACGTCGGCGAGCACGTGCAGCCCGATGTCGGCGGCCCCGAGGACCTCGGGCATGGCCGACTTGGGCCGGGCGTCGGCGAAGCGGACGTTGGTCAGCTGCTCACGATCGGCCCGCTCGACGAGCGCGGGCTTCGAAGGGCCGTCCCCCACGAACACGAAGCGCACCTCGGGATGGTCGTCGGCCAGGTCGGCCGCGGCATCGAGGGCGAGGTCGAGGCCGTTCGCGGGGCCGTGGGCACCGGCGTACACCACCAGCACCTCGTCGGGACCCACCCCGTGCGCCGCCCGCGCCGGCGTGCGGTCGGCGAGGCTCGGGACCAGATCGGCCCCGTTGGAGACCAGGTGCACCCGGGCGGGATCGGCGCCGCGCTCGATCAGTGCCGTGCGCACCCCGGGGGCGAGCACGATGACCTGGTCGGCCCGGGCGACCACCCACGCCGCCAGCGCCTGGAGCGCCCGGTACAGCCGGGACCCCGCCGACAGCTGGCCCATCTCGACGAGGACCTCGGGCCACAGGTCGCGCACCTCCAGGACGAAGGGGACCCGACGGGCCCGGGCGACGAGCCAGGCGGCCACCGGTGCCAGGAGGTGGGGGGTGGAGCCGACCACCACCGTCGGGCGGCGGGTGAGCAGGCCGACCAGGGTGGCGGACACCGCGTAGGACGCCCAGTTGAGGACACGGGCGGCGCCGTTGCCGGCGTAGGGGAGGGTCCACACGGTGCGGTAGGCGGTGGTGGGGTTGGGACGGTAGGAGCGTTGAGGCAGGCGGGTGAGGTAGTTGCGGTCGGCGGCGACGATCTCGCAGGACCAGCCGTCGAGGCCGCCGTACAGCTCGATGTGGCGGGTCCCCCCGGGCTGGCCCTCCGGCGACGCGAAGTGGTTGAGCACCAGGACACGGCCGTCCCCCTCGGCAGCGGTCACCGCAGCGCCACCTCTGGCGGAGGGCCGGCCGACCCGTCGGGGTGGCGGACGTCGAGGGCCACGGCGCCGTCGAGCCAGGAGACGGTGATGGTCGCGCCGGCCACCTCGAGCAGGTCGCCGTGCACCCGGGCGCCGGCGAGGACGCCGCCCTCGGACTTGCACAACGACCACGCCACCGGGCCCCCGAGCGGTCCCCGGGCAACGAGGCGGGGAGCGGGCTCCACCGAGCCGTAGGTGGAGCTCCAGGGACCCGTCTCGAGCTCCGTGGTGACCCCCTCGGTGAGCAGGTCCAGGCGGGCCGTGGTGCCCCCGGCGGTGGTGAGCGTGCCGTCGTCCCAGGTCGCGCCCGGGGCGCCGGGCAGGGCGAGCTGCCACTCGGGCCCGGGCGGGCCCTCGACCCAGTCGGCGACGAGGACGCCGAGGCCCTCGTCGTCGACGACCACGACCCGGGCGACGCGACGGCCGGGCGAGAGGCGGCGGTAGGCGTCGTGCGCGCACCAGAGGATGCGGGCGCCGGGCAGCGCGACGGGCGCACCGACCCGGCCGGTCGCACGGTGCACCCACCGGAAGGCGCGGTGCGGGACCAGCTGGTCCTGTCCGTCGAGCACGAGCACGGCGTGCGCCACCGAAGAGCGCAGGAAGGAGCGGCTCTCGTCGCGGCCGTTGTAGTTGCCGGTGCCGGGGTCGCCCACGAGCCACTCGTCCTCCCACTGCACGGCCACGGTGGTGTGGTCGGCGTGGCCGTGCCACGGGCCGCCGCCGCCCTTGCACCAGACCGTGAGGGCCCCGCGCTCGATGCGGCCGACGCCGCCGCCGATGCTGTGGCCGTCGACCTCGGCCACGTCGCCGGGAGCCGGTTCGCCGATCCCGGCGTACCAGGCGAGCTCGTCGTGCTCGGCGCGCCATGCCTCGGGCGCACCGCTGCCGCACAGGGCCAGGCCGAGCAGGGCCGAGCCGCCGAGCAGGAGCGGGTCGCCCGAGGTGGCCACGGCGCGGCCCTCGTCCCAGTCGCCGTGGTGCGGGACCGGCCCGTCGTGGACGCCGAGGCGCTGGAGGAAGCGGGCACTCCGGTGGAGCGCGGCGGTGACCGACGGGGTCGGGTCGCCGACGAGCACCCTCCGGCAGAGCAGCTCGATGACGAACCGGTGGTACGACACCGAGTCCTCCACCATCGAGCCGTCGGGGCGCACCTCCCGGTCGAGCTGCGAGCGCAGGAGCCCCTCACCGGCCTGGGACCACCGACGCGAGGCGGGTTGGTCGGGGAAGGCCCGGGCGAGGGTGATCAGGCCCACGGCGTCGCCGATGAGGTGGTTGTTGCGCATCGTGCTGACCGTGTACGGCAGCTCGAGGAGCAGGTGGGTGCCGCTGTGGAACAGGTGGTCGTCCAGCGCCTGGCGGAGGTCCGGGTCGAGGTGACGACCGGCCCGCTCGAGCACCTCGAGCCAGGCCATCGCCCGCAGGGCGACCTCGAGGTTCGACGCCCAGTGCACGCCCTGCTCGAGCGGGTTCTGGTGGATCCAGCTGCGCAGGTGGCGCTGGAGCGCCTCGGCCCATCGGGGGTCGGGGTCGGGCCCGTCGAGGGCGCGGGCCAGGACGACGAGGTGGCGGTGGCGGCCGAGCTCCCAGACCCACTTGATGTCGGCCAGGCGACCGGCGAGGCGGACGTCGATCTGCCACCACGGGCCCTCGGGCCACCGCACCTCAGGAGCGGCGGGATCGTACGAAGCGTGCCAGTCCGGTGCATCGCCCACGTCGATGTGCCGGCCGAAGAGCACCACCGTCCCGTCCGCGATGTCGTCGGCCTCGGCCCGGGCCCGGGCGAGCGCGGCGGCGGGCGGCGCTGCGAAACGGTAGACCGAGGCGCTCCGCACGCCCGACGGCGCCCGCCGGACGGCGGCGTCGAAGGCGAGGGTGTGGCCGCCGAGGGCCTTCGAGCCGTCGTACGCGGCCCGCAGCGGCGCCCCGATGCCGAGGGCGCGCACGTCCCGGGCCGCGGCCCGGAGGCGGCTCACAGCCCGAGCCGGCGAGCCAGGTCGGACTGGAGGACGGCGTCGGGGTCGACCTCGTCGCGCACCGCACGCCACTCGCCGAGGCGCGGGTACATGGCGTCGAGCAGCTCGGGCCGCACGCGGCTGTCCTTGGCGAGGTAGACGCGGCCCCCGGAGGCCACGACCTCCTCGTCGAGTCGGTCGATGAGCCGGGCGAGCGAGGTCGGTCCCGCCGGGATGTCGAGGGCGAGGGTCCAGCCGGGGATCGGGAACGACAGGTGCCCCGGGTTGGCGGCGCCGAAGCGCTTGAGCACGGCCAGGAACGAGGTACAGCCCTCGGCGCACAGCGCCTCGACGATGCGGCGCAGCGCGGCCTCCTCGCCGAAGGGGAGCACGAACTGCCACTGGAGGAAGCCGATGGGGCCGTAGACCCGGTTCCAGAGGTCGACCATGTCGAGCGGGTGGAAGAACGTGGTGATCGACTGGAGCTCGCCGTGGCCGTTGAGGCGGGCCTTCTGGTACCAGGCCTCGTTGAAGGCCTTCACCGTGAGCGGGTTGATGAGTCCGTTCGGCGCCAGCGGAGGGAAGGTGGCGCGGGTCTTCGGCGCGAACGCCCGGGCCCGCTCGGGGGTGCGGTCCTTGGCGGGCAGCGCGTCGAGCGGCGCGAAGGAGCCGCGCCCCAGGATCGACCGTCCCATGCCGGGGCCGGTCTTCATCAGGTCGATCCAGGCCACCGAATAGGGGTACTCGTCGTCGCTCTCGTCCATCAGGGCGAGCGTGGTGTCGAGGTCGGGCGTGCGGTCGGTGTCGACGAGGAGCCGGCTGGTCTCGATGGGGGTGAGGTCGAAGGTGGCGTCGACGATCACCCCGGTGAGCCCCAGGCCTCCGGCCGTCGCCCAGAACAGGTCGGGGTTCCCGTCGGGGGTGACCCGCACCGTCTCGCCGGTGGCGAGGCGCATCGTCATGGCCGACACGTGGTTGCACCACGAGCCGCCCTTGTGGTGGTTCTTGCCGTGGATGTCGTTGGCGATGGCACCGCCCACCGTCACGAAGCGGGTGCCCGGTGTGACCGGGACGAACCAGCCCTGGGGGACCAGCCAGCGCATGAGGTCGTCCAGGCTGGTGCCGGCGAGGGCGGTGCAGGTGCCCGTCTCGCGGTCGAGGGAGACGATGCCGCTGACCGCGGTCGTGTCGACCACCCGGCCGCCGGCGTTCTGGGCCTCGTCGCCGTAGCAGCGGCCGAGGCCGCGGGCGATCACGCCACGCTCGGGGGCCTCGTCGACCGAAGCGGCCAGCTCCTCGGCGTTGAGCGGGTGGACGACGGCCGCCGAGGAGGGGGTCGTGCGGCCCCAGCCGGCCAGCAGTTCGTTGGTGGCGTCCATCAGCGGCCGTCCCTCACAGCAGGTAGATGCCGCAGCCGAAGATCACCAGCCAGAGGGCGATGGCGATCTGGAAGGGCCGGTCGTGGAGGGCGATGTCCTCCGGGGTGGAGCCCTGCCCGAGGTCGAGGAGCATGGCGTAGCGGAGGATGGCCACCGCGAAGGGCACGATCGACAGCTGGTAGTAGGGGAAGCCGCCGGCGGTGGCGAGGTCGGCCTTCTCGAACGACCACAGGCAGTAGGCCACGAGCATGACCCCGGACGACACCGCGCGCAGGTAGGCGAGGTAGGAGGTCGTGTACACCTCGAGGGTCGGCCGGATGGTCCCCGCCTCGCCGGCCAGCTCGCCCATCTCGCCGCTGCGCTTGCCGGCCACGATGAAGAGCGAGCCGAACGAGGCCACGATGAAGAACCAGTTGGAGATGGGCACGCCCGTCGCGGTGGCGCCGCCGATGGCCCGCAGGACGAAGCCGGCGGCGATGGCCACGATGTCGACCACCGGGATGTGCTTGAGCCAGAAGCTGTAGCTCGTGGTGAGGGCCACATAGGCGGCCACGGTGACCGCCAGCTGCCAGTGGGGGATGAAACCCACGGCCACGCCGGCGAGGATGAGGCCGAAGCCCATCGCGTAGCCCAAGGCGGGCGGCACCACACCGGCCGCGATGGGGCGGCGGCACTTGGTGGGGTGCTGGGCGTCGGCCTCGCGGTCTCGGGTGTCGTTCAGGAAGTAGGTGCCGCTGGCCGCGAGGCAGAACGCCACGAACGCGACCATGGCGTCGCCCAGGGCCTCGGCGTTGTCGAGGACACCAGCGGCTCCCGGGGCCGCGAACACCAGGACGTTCTTCGACCACTGCACGGGCCGGGCGGTCTTGAGCAGGCCCCGGCCGAGCGACATCGGCGGCTTGGCGGGCGCGGGCGGGCTCGTGTCGGTCTTCGGTTGCGCCACGGGTCGAGTGTACGGGCGTGCCTCGGTGCCGCTGTAGTACCGGAGGCCCTTCGTCGCCTCAGAGGTGCTCGACGTTGGGGCCCTGGAGGCGGTGGCGGGTGTCGAGCACGTACCGCGCGTTGCCGGCCACGAGGTCGAGGTCGAACGCGTCGTGGTCGGCCAGCAGGACCACCACGTCGGCGGCGGCGACCTCGTCGGCGGTGGCCTCGACCCGGGTGAGGGAGACGTCGAGCAGGCCGTCGGGCACGTGGGGGTCGGCAGCGCGGACCTCGGCCCCCAGGTCGAGGAGCTGGCGGGCGATGGCCGCCGACGGCGACTCGCGGGCGTCGCCGGTGTTGCGCTTGTAGGCCAGGCCCAGGAGGAGCACCCGGCGGCCCTTCATCGCGAGGCCACGGTCGTTCAGGGCCACCACCAGGCGGCGGACCACGTAGTCGGGCATGTGGTCGTTGACGTCGTTGGCCAGCTCGACGAAACGGAACGGCTGGCCGAGCGAGCTGCGCACGCGCCACGAGAGGTAGGAGGGGTCGATGGGCAGGCAGTGGCCGCCGACGCCGGGACCGGGCGTGAAGCGCAGGTAGCCGAAGGGCTTGGTGGACGCGGCGTCGACGGCCTCCCAGACGTCGATGCCGAGGTCGTTCGCGAACATCGCCAGCTCGTTGATGAGGGCGATGTTGACGTGGCGGAAGGTGTTCTCGAGGAGCTTGGTGAGCTCGGCCTCGCGGGGCGTGGACACCGGGACCGTGCGCTCGACGAGGGTGTCGTAGAAGGCCGTCACGGCCGCCAGCGAGGCGGGGTCGACGCCGGACACGACCTTGGGCGTGTTGACGAAGGTCCACTCGCGGTTGCCCGGGTCGATGCGCTCGGGGCTGTAGCCGAGGTGGAAGTCGGTGCCGACGCTCAGGTCCGAGCCCTCCTCGAGGATGGGGCCGACGAGCTCCTCGGTGGTGCCGGGGTAGGTGGTGGACTCGAGCACGACCGTCGCCCCACGGGTCAGATGGCCCGCCAACGTGCGGGCGGCGTCCTCGATGTAGGAGAGGTCGGGGTTGCCCTCGCTGAGGGGCGTGGGCACCGAGATGACGGCGACGTCGAACCCGGCGAGGTCGGCCGGGTCGTGGGTGGGGTGGTAGCGGCCGCTCTCGAGGGCGGCCGCCAGGTGCTCGTCGGTGACGTCCTCCACCATGGACTCGCCGGCACCGAGGCGCTTCACGCGCCGCTCGTCGATGTCGAATCCGACGACATCGTGGCCGACGTCGCAGGCGCGCATGGCCACGGGCAGGCCGACGTAGCCCTGGCCGACGATCACCACGCGCGTGGAGGTCTCGCTCACGGTCGGAGTCTAGGACCGTGGCCTCGGGCGGGGCGGCGGGCGGGGCGGTGGATGGGGGGGCGGGCCCTCCTGCCGGGTCAGCCCCGCTCGGAGGCCTTGCGCCACAGCGGGCGGGGGAGGTGGCGCAGGCCGGACATGACCACCCGCAGCGGCGCGGGGGCCCACACGACGGCGTGGCCCTTGGCGAGGCCGTCGGTGATGGCCTCGGCCACCACCTCGGGTGTGGTGGACAGCGGGGCCGGGTCCATGCCGGTCGTCATGCGGGTGTGCACGAACCCGGGGCGCACGACCATGACGCTCGCCCCGGTGCCCACCAGGGCATCACCGAGGCCGAGGGCGAACCCGTCGAGCCCGGCCTTGGAGGAGCCGTACACGAAGTTGGTCTTCCGGACCCGCTCGCCGGCCACCGACGACAGCACCACGAGGGTGCCGTGGCCCTGCGCCTTCAGGTTGCGGGCCACGTGCAGGCCGGCGGACACGCCGCCGACGTAGTTCACCTGTACGGCCTCGACCGCGGCCTCGGGGTCGGCGTCGAACGCCGCCTGGTCGCCGAGCACGCCGAAGGCCAGGAGCACGACGTCGATGTCGCCGTCGCGGGCGAAGGCCCCGTCGATCACCGCGCCGTGCGACGCGGTGTCCAGGGCGTCGAAGGCCAGGGTCTCGACCGTGGTGGCACCGGCGGCGCGCAGGTCGGCCGCGGCGGCGAGGCAGGCCTCGGGGTCGCGGGCGGCGAGCAGGACGGTGCGGCACCCCTGATCGACTATGCGGCGCACGGTGGCCAGGGCGATCTCGGAGGTGCCACCGAGCACGAGGACGGACTGCACGCCGCCGACGGCGTCACGCATGGGATTGCTCCTAAGGGGCAGGGGGCGGCGCTAGAGCGCCAACATGACCTGGACGGTGAAGGCCACCAGGATGGCCACGCCGCAGAGCAGCGCAGCGATGATCAGCGTCTTGGTCTTCACCGGCGCAGAGCCTACCGGGGGGCCGCACCACCCCCCATCGGGCCGATGCGGTCGGGGCCGACCGTCAGTAGAGTCGGCTCCATGGCCGAGCAGTCCGAGCAGCCCACCCAGTTCGACGTCGTCATCATCGGTGGGGGCCCGGGCGGGTACGCCGCCGCCCTCTACGGCGCCGGTCTGGGCCTGAACGTGGCCATGATCGAGATGTCGAAGGTCGGTGGCACCTGCCTGCACCGGGGCTGCATCCCGGCCAAGGAGCTGCTCGAGACGGCCTCGGTGTTCCGCTCGGTGAGCGAGGCCGCGGAGTTCGGCATCACCACCTCCGAGCCCACGCTCGACTTCTCGGTCACCCAGGTGCGCAAGCAGAAGGTGATCGACCAGCTGCACAAGGGCCTCGAGGGGTTGCTGAAGGGGCGCAAGGTCACCACCTTCCACGGGGTCGGCACCCTCCACGCCGACCACGAGGTGCGGGTGAGCGGCGGCGAGTCCGGCGACGTCACCCTGCACGGCGACGCCGTGATCCTCGCCTCCGGGTCCGCTGTGCGGACCATGCCCGGCTTCGACGTCGACGGCACCGTGGTCGTCACCTCCGACGAGCTCCTGGCCATGGACACGTTGCCGGGGCGGGCCGCGGTCATCGGCGGCGGTGCCATCGGGTGCGAGTTCGCCTCGATGATGGCCGACCTGGGCACGCAGGTCACCGTGCTCGAGGCGCTGCCCAAGATCCTCCCCGGCTGCGACGAGGACGTCACCAAGGTCGTCCTGCGCTCGTTCAAGAAGCGGGGAATCGACGTGAAGACCGGGGTGGCGGTCACCGGCCACCAACCGGGCGAGTCGGGCACCACCGTCTCGTTCGGCGAGGGCGAGAGCATCGAGGTCGACCTCGTGGTCGTCTCGGTCGGCCGCCGGCCCCTCTCGGACAACCTCGGGCTCGACGGCACCGCCGTCGAGGTCGACGAGCGAGGTTTCGTGGTCGTCGACGAGGCCTGCCGCACGGGCGAGCCCGGCGTGTGGGCCATCGGCGACGTCGTGGCCACGCCGGCGCTGGCCCACGTCGGCTTCGCCGAGGGCATCGTGGCCATCGACGGCATCCTCGGCGAGGATCCCGTCGGCGTGGACTACAAGAGCGTGCCCTGGTGCATCTACTGCAGCCCGGAGGTGGCGTTCGCGGGCTACTCCGAGGCCGCCGCCAAGGAGGCGGGCTTCGACGTCGTCACCTCCAAGCACCGCTTCTCCGGCAACGGCAGGGCCATGATCGTCGGCGAGACCGACGGCCTGGTGAAGGTGATCGCCGAGAAGCAGGACGACGGCACGGGCGGGCGCATCCTCGGGGTGCACATGGTCGGTCCCTGGGTCACCGAGCAGTTGGGGCAGGGGTACCTGGCGGTCAACTGGGAGGCCACCGCGGCCGAGGTCGCCCGCTTCATCCAGCCGCACCCGACCATGAGCGAGCTGTTCGGCGAGACGATCATGTCGCTGACGGGTAGGTCCCTGCATGGCTGACGGTCCGATGGTCAGCGCTGCGAAGGTCGAGAGGTCCAGGTCGATGACGGGAAGGTCGTTCCATGGCTGATGTCGAGATGCCCCAACTCGGGGAGACGGTCACAGCCGATCGATGGGCGGACCATCACCAAGGGCGCCGACCTGCGGCGCACACGCTTTTGACCCGGAGGTCGTTCCATGGCTGATGTCGAGATGCCCCAACTCGGGGAGACGGTCACCGAAGGCACCATCACCAAGTGGTTCAAGGCGGTCGGCGAGCAGGTGGCGATGGACGAGGTGCTCTTCGAGGTCTCGACCGACAAGGTCGACTCCGAGGTGCCCTCGCCGGCCGCCGGCTACCTGGCCGAGATCCTCGTGCCCGAGGGCGAGACGGTCGACGTGGGCACCCGCCTCGCCGTGCTGAGCGACGGTCCGCCGTCGGGCGACGGCGCCGCCCCTGCCGAGGAGGCGCCCGCCGAGGCCCCGCCGGCCGAGCCCGCCGCCGACCCGGAGACCGTCGCCGAGGCGCAGGCGGAAGCCGAGGCCCCGGCCGAGGCAGCGACTGCGGAGGCGCCCGAAGAGGCGCCGACCGCCCCCGTCGAGCGCGCCCCCGAGCCCACGCCGCCCGCCGAGCCGACCCCGGCGCCCGCGGCCGAGGCGCCGTCGGGCCCGCCGAAGCTGCTCTCGCCTCTCGTCCGGCGCCTCATCGAGGACCACGGCCTCGATGCCGGCGCCATCGCCGGCACCGGCATCGGCGGTCGCATCACCCGGGGCGACGTCGAGGCCCTCATCGACGCCCAGCGGGGCTCGGCACCGCGCCCGGCGGCGCCGTCCGCGGCATCCGCCGCGTCAGGGCAGGCGCCGGCCGCGGCACCTGCGGTCCGTACGGGGAGTCCCCGCGACGACCGGGTCGAGAAGCTGAACCACATCCGGGTGCGCACCGGCGAGCACATGGTCCGCTCCAAGGCCACCTCCCCGCACGTGCTCACCGCGGTCGAGGTCGACTTCGAGTCGGTCGAGCGGGTGCGTCGGTCCCACGGCCCGGCGTTCAAGGAGGCCGAGGGCTTCAGCCTCACGTACCTCCCCTTCATCTCCCGGGCCGTGGTCGACGCGATCGAGGAGTTCCCGTACCTCAACGCGGCCGTGGGCGACGGCGAGCTGATCGTGCACGGGCAGGTCAACCTCGCCTACGCCGTGGACCTCGACTTCCAGGGTCTGCTCGCCCCTGTCGTGCACGACGCCGACGCCAAGCGCCTCACCGCCCTGGCCCGCGAGATCCACGACCTCGCCGCCCGGGCCCGCAGCAAGCAGCTCTCGGCCGACGACATCGCCGGCGGCACCTTCACCATCACCAACCCGGGCAAGTACGGGACGATGATGCAGTTCCCGGTGATCAACCAGCCGCAGGTGGCCATCCTCTCCACCGACGGCATCCACCGGAAGCCGGTGGTGGTCACCGACGCCGACGGCGACGAGTCCATCGCCATCCACTCGGTCGGCGTGCTCGCCCTCGCGTGGGACCACCGGGCCTTCGATGGCGCGTACGTGGCGGCCTTCCTCGACCGTCTGCGGGAGATCATCCAGACCCGCGACTGGGTCGCCGAGCTGTGACGGTGGGGGGCGCGGCGTCCCCGGCGGCATCGTGACGCTGCGCGCCCGCTGGCTCGGCACCGTCCGCTACCAGGACGCCCACGCCCTCCAGCACGGCCTCTTCGAGCGGTCGTCCGACGACCACCTGCTGCTGCTCGAGCACCCGCACGTGTTCACCCTCGGGCGGCGAGGCGAGCTCGACCACCTCCTGGTCGACCCCGCCTCGGTCGGCGCCGAGCTGGTCCGCTCGGACCGTGGCGGCGACATCACCTACCACGGGCCCGGCCAGCTGGTGGGCTACCCGCTCCTCCACCTGCCCGACAAGGGCGCCGACGGGGTCGAGCGGAGCGGCACGATCGCGCCCATGGCCGACACCGTCGCCTACGTGCGCTCGGTGGAGCAGCTGGTGATCGACGTGCTGGCGGACGTCGGTCTGCCGGGCGCCGACCGCCTGCCCGACTACCCGGGGGTCTGGATCGGCGTCGGCACCGACGACCCCCGCAAGATCGCCGCCATCGGCGTGCGCCTCACCCGGGGCCGCACCATGCACGGCTTCGCCCTGAAC
The DNA here is from genome assembly GCA_016794585.1 of Acidimicrobiales bacterium. Classification (NCBI taxonomy): domain Bacteria; kingdom Bacillati; phylum Actinomycetota; class Acidimicrobiia; order Acidimicrobiales; species Acidimicrobiales bacterium. Next base: position 107,901 of record JAEUJM010000040.1, on the reverse strand, counting down.
GTGGCGCCTGACCTCGACTACTTCGGCCACATCGTCCCGTGCGGCATCCCCGACAAGGGGGTGACGTCGCTGGCCGCCGAGGGGGTCGAGGTGTCGATGCGCGAGGTGGTCGACGCCGTCGTCGCCCGGGCGGTCGCCCAGTGGGCCCCCGACGGCTCGTGGGAGCGCCAGGACGTCGCCTGGAAGGTGCAGCCCGACGACCTCGCCGCCTTCACCCGGGACGCCGCCGATGCGTCGGCAGGGGAGGGGGGCACCTCGGTGCGCATCGAGCGCCGCCTGCGCGACGCGGGGGTCACCGGCGGCATCCAGATCACCGACCGCAAGCCCGAGTGGCTGCGCATCCCCGCCCACCTCGGCGAGGAGTACACGGGCCTCGGCAAGACGCTGCGCTCGCTCGACCTCGTGACGGTGTGCGAGGAGGCGGGCTGCCCCAACATCTTCGAGTGCTGGGCCGACGGCACCGCCACCTTCATGATCAACGGCGAGCGCTGCACCCGGGCGTGCGGGTTCTGCCTGGTGGACACCCGCCACCCCGAGGCGCTCGACCCCACCGAGCCCGCCCGCGTGGCCGAGGCCGTCGAGCGCATGGACCTGTCGTTCGCGGTCGTCACCGCAGTCGCCCGTGACGACCTGCCCGACGGCGGTGCCGGCGCCTTCGCCGCCACCATCGAGGCCATCCGCTCCCGCCGGCCGGGCACCGAGGTCGAGGTGCTCATCCCGGACTGCCGGGGCGACGAGGCCTCGCTCGACGTCATCTTCTCGTCCCGCCCCGAGGTCCTGAACCACAACATCGAGACCGTGGCCCGCCTCCAGCGGGCCGTGCGCCCGTCGGCGTCCTACGCCCGCAGCCTCTCCGTGCTGTCCCGGTCCCAGGCCGCCGGCCTGACGACCAAGTCGGGCCTGATCGTGGGCATGGGCGAGACCGACGACGAGATCGTGGCCACCCTGGCCGACCTCGCCGCCGTCGGCGTCGACATCGTCACCATCGGCCAGTACCTGCGTCCCACCGCCCGACATCTGCCGGTCGTGCGCTGGTGGGAGCCCGAGCACTTCGAGCGCTGGGCGGCCGTCGGCGAGGCCCTCGGCATCGCCCACGTCGAGGCCAGCCCCCTCACCCGCTCCAGCTACCACGCCAAGTCCGCCGCCGGCGCCGCCTCGACCGCGGCCGCGGCGCCGTCATGACCGCCAAACGGCGAACTCGAGGCAATGACGCGCGCCTGGCGCGCGTCATTGCCTCGAGAACGACTGATGCCGGGAGGATCGGATGAGCGGGGACGTGCACGGCCAACGGCTTGACCGGGTGCGGGCCGCGATGGGGGAGCAGGGCGTCGACGCGCTGCTGCTCTCGGTGGGCGCCGACCTGCCCTGGCTGTGCGGCTACGAGGCCATGCCCCTCGAGCGCCTCACCATGCTCGTCGTGCCCCGCGAGGGCGACGCCCACCTCGTGGTGCCCCGGCTCGAGGCGCCCCGGGTGGTCGAGCGGCCCGACGTGTTCACGGTTGTGCCGTGGGACGAGACGGACGACCCGGTCGAGCTCGTGGCCCAGCTCCTCGGCCCGGTGCCGGTGGCCGCCATCGGCGATCGCACCTGGGCCCGCTTCCTCGTCGAGCTGCTGGCCCGTCTCGACGGCACCACCTTCCGTCGCTCCAGCGACGTCGTCGGCCCCATCCGGGCGGTGAAGGACGCCGCCGAGATCGCCGCTCTGCGCCGGGCGTCGGCAGCCGCCGACCGGGTGGCAAACCAGCTCCAGTCGGGGGCCATCCCCCTGATCGGTCGCACGGAGGCGGAGGTGTCCGCCGACCTCGGCCGCCGCCTCGTCGACGAGGGCCACCACAAGGTCAACTTCGCCATCGTGGCCGCCGGCCCCAACGCCGCCAGCCCCCACCACGAGCCGGGTGAGCGCGTCATCGAGGCCGGCGAGGTGGTCCTCTGCGACTTCGGGGGCACCCTGCCGCCCGACGAGACGGGCGCCGGCTACTGCTCGGACATCACCCGCTGCGTCTACACGGGCGAGCCGCCGGCGGCCTTCCGGGACCTCTACGCCGTCCTCCAGGTCGCCCAGGCCCAGGCCGTGGCGTCCGCCACCGTGGGCACGCCCTGCGAGGACGTCGACGCCGTCGCCCGTCGAGTGATCACCGAAGGCGGGTACGGCGACTACTTCATCCACCGCACCGGCCACGGCATCGGCATCGAGGAGCACGAGGACCCGTACGTCGTGGCGGGCAACTGCACCGCGCTCGTCCCCGGCCACGCCTTCTCGGTCGAGCCCGGGATCTACGTGCCGGGGGAGTGGGGCGCCCGCCTCGAGGACATCGTGGTGGCCGCCGACGCCGGCCCCGACCCGCTGAACCTCGTCGACCACGGCCTCGTGGTCGTCGAGGCCTGACTCGTCCCCGACCCGGGTCCCGGGTGGCGCGGGATCGATGGCGGACGCACCTGCGCTCCAGGGGTCGAGCCCGGCCGAGGTCGTGCGGGCGTCGAGGCCTGACTCGTCCCGACCCGGCGGCGTGTGATCGGATGAAGGCCTGATGGACCTCGACGCGGGCACCGTGCTGCTCCAGTGGGCGACCGGAGGGCTCTTCTTCCTCTGGGTCACCACCCGCCACCGCCTGCTCGGCATCGGCTACGGCTGGCTCATGCGGGGTACCTACGCCCTGATGGCCATCGGGGCCGTCTGGGTGGGCCAGCGGACCGACCCCTACCTGCCTCGCGACCTCGCCGCCGCGGGCGTCGCGCTCGCCGCCTCCGTCGCCTTCTTCGTCTCGTACGTCCGCCGCAAGGCCGGCGTGGCCCGCCAGCGCGAGCTGGTCGAGTCCCGCACCGCCCGAGTGGCCGACATGACCGGCATCGACCGCACCGAGCGCCTCGCCGAGCGCGACGGCCCCGAGTTCCCGCCGGCGCTCGACCTCATCGCCCCGATCATCGGCTTCGTCGGCCTGGTCTTCGCCGGCGCCCACATCGGCGACCCCGCCTGGCTGTCCGTGGCCCGCACGGTGACCGGCGCCCTGTTCCTCGGCGTCGTCACCGACGCCATGCTCCTCGGGCACTGGTACCTGGTGCAGCCGGGCCTGCCCCGGGAGCCCATCCGGGAGCTCGTGAAGTGGACCGCCGCCCTCTGGCCCGTGGAGCTGCTCTTCCTGCTCTGGCCCGTCGGCATGATCTCCGCCCTCAACGGCACCATCGACGACGGCTGGGACGGCCTCCTGAGCTGGTTCTGGCTGGCCTGCACGGTGACGACCATCGGCCTGATCGGGGTCACCTGGGCGGCGCTCAAGGAGAAGGAGTACAGCGCGGTCATGGCCGCCACCGGCCTCCTCTACCTCGCCATCCTCATGGCCTTCGGCATGGACCTGGTGGCCCGCGCCATCCTCGCCTGATCACCTACGGTCGCAGCATGGCTCGGGGACCGGTGATCATCGAGGTGGCCGTCAACGGGGGGACGACGAAGGCGCAGAACCCGAACGTGCCGCGGTCGCCCGAGGAGATCGCCGCCGACGCGCTGGCCTGCTTCGACGCCGGCGCCGCCATCGTGCACAACCACGCCGACATGGCCGGCGACCCGGAGGCCATCGCCGCCAGCTACCGCCTCGGGTGGCAACCGGTGTTGGCCGAGCGCCCGGATGCCCTGCTGTACCCGACAGTCGCCTTCGGCGCCGGGGGAATCAGCGTGGACCACCTCGTGCCGCTGGCGGCCGACCCCGGGCATCCGCATCGGCGTGCTCGACCCCGGCTCGGTGAACCTGGGCGGGCGTGACGCCGACGGCCTGCCCAAAGGGGCGTTCGTCTACGCCAACGACTTCGACGCCATCGCGGCCGCCATGGCGCTGCACGACGAGCACCGGCTCGGCCCGAGCTTCGCGGTGTACGAGCCCGGCTTCCTGCGCACGATCCTCGCCTGGTGGGAAGCGGGTCGCCTGCCCGCCGGCTCGATGATCAAGTTCTACCTGTCCACCGATCAGGGCCTGCTCGGCGCCCCGTTCGGCCTGCCCCCGACCCGCCAGGCCCTCGAGATGTACGTCGCCATGCTGGGGGACTGCCCCGTCCCCTGGGCGGTCTCGGTCGTCGGCGGCGACGTCGTGGCGTCCGGCCTGGCCGAGGCCGCCGTCGAGCTCGGCGGTCACCTACACCTCGGGCTCGAGTTCTTCGCCGGCGCCCGCACCCCGACCAACGCCGAGCTCGTCCGGGAGGCCGTCGCGGTGTGTGAGCGCCTCGGCGCCCCCGTGGCGACCTGCGCCGAGGCGGCCGACCTCCTCGCCCTCCCTCGCCCCGCCCCCTGACCCGAACTGGCTCCCGATTCGATCTCTGGGACGATCAAATCGGGAGCCAGAAGCCCCCAGGCCGGGCCGAGCCTGACCGATAGCGTCGCGGTGTGGCCCATGCGGTGAGGGTGATGTGGTGGACCGCGGACGCGCCGCTGTTCAACAGCATCGTGTACCCGGGCCCTGAGGAAGGTTTCGTCGCCGTCTACCCGCAATGGCCTGCCCCGGACCAACGCGCCGCCCTTGTGGCGGTCGTCGACCGAGCGTCACTCCCGACGCCGAAGGGGATGCTGCAGGGGTTGGCGGACGGCAAGACGGTCGTGGTCCAGTGCGGTGCTCAGACCCACACGCTCGACCTCTCCCGAGCGGCCCCCGATTCCACGCGCACTCCGCCGTGGGACCTCGTGCCCCGAAGAGGGTGGGAAGTGGTCCCGGAACCTCCCGCCCTCGAGGAGCTCGGCTGGCGGGAGACGGTCGCCTTGGGGATCGTGTTCATCGTCTTCGTCCCCGTCGTCTACGTGCGAGCGCTGGAAGTCTTCGATGGCGATCGGGTCGAGGCGCGGCACTCCACTGTTGTGATCACCGCGGTTCTTGGCTCGGTGATCCTGGGTGCCGTGGTCTATGCCTACATCAGGGCGAAGTACCGAGGAGACGCTGACGGAGGGCGCGATCGGGCCTGAATTCTCCAGGATCTCGGGCGGAGAGTGCCGCCTGGCGCATGGCGCGACACGCACCGCGCCGATGAGCTCAGATCGGCACCTACGAGCACCTCCGACCAGCCCGCGGCGGTACCGTCGCCACGTGGCCGAACCGGTGACGGTGGTGTGGTGGACCGCCGACGCGCCGCTGTTCGAGAGCAGGGTGCACCCCGGGCCCGAGGAAGGCTTCGTCGCCGTCTACCCGCTGCGACCGGCATCCGACCAGCGCGCCACTCTGGTCGCCGTCGTCGACCGTGCCGTCCTGCCGACCGCCCGGGGCATGACGATCGGCAACCAGGACGGCACGACCGTCACGATGGCCCCGCTCGGCGAGCCTGAGGTGCTCGATGTGTCGACAGCGGCGGACCCGCGCACCCGCACCCCACCCTGGGACCTGATGCCCCGCGACCGTTGGGTGGTCGCGCCGCCGAGCACGGCGTTCACCCGCTTCTTCGATCGCCGGAGCCCTACAGGACAGGTCGTCATCAGGATCCTGGCCGTGGTGGCAGGCTTGGCCGGGGTCTACTTCAGTGTGCTCATCCGCCCGGGGCGCGACTCACGGCAAGCCTTGGAGGCGGTTGCCCTCCTGGTCGGACTTGGTCTCCTCACTGCGATGATGGGCTCCCTCGCAGACCGGTTTCGTGGACGCGACGAGGACGTGCACGAGCGTGTCACGCTCCCGGGACCCGATCGCCGCCGGCTTGCGCGTCGAGCGCCGCGTTGAGGACGTCGGCGTCGCAGCTGATCCCGTCGGTGGGGCGGGCTCGGAGTATCTCGGTGCCGGCGCGGCGAGGGCGGGGTCGCCGAGGGGGGAGAGCGATGAGTTCGGGGCGCCGCCGGCGTCTGCCCTGGGCACGACCCGCACCGTGGGCAAGAAGAGGCCTGGCGGCGCATACTTGAGGCTCCGACGAGGAAAGGTTCTCCCATGGCGCGCGCCATCTGGAGTGGGTCCATCAGCTTCGGGCTGGTGACGATCCCGGTGAAGCTCTACAACGCCGTGAGTCGCCGCACGGTGCACTTCAACCAGTTGGACTCCCGCACCAACTCGCGCATCAAGCAGAAGCGGGTCTCGGCGGAGGACGGCCAGGAGGTGCCCTCGGAGCACCTCGTGAAGGGCTACGAGCTCGGGTCGGGCAACTACGTGATCGTCACCGAGGACGAGCTCGCCGCCCTCGACCCCAAGGCGCAGCGCACCATCGAGATCGAGGAGTTCGTCGACCTCGCCGACATCGATCCCATCTACTACGACAGCGCCTACTACCTGGCGCCCGACCAGGCCACGGTGAAGCCCTACGCGCTGCTGGCGGAGGCGATGGAGCGCAGCCAGAAGGTGGGCATCGCCCGCTTCGTGATGCGCACCAAGCAGTACCTGGCGGCCATCCGCCCCGTCGACGGCAAGCTCGTGCTGTCGACCATGGTCTACCCGGACGAGGTCAACGCGCCGGCCGAGATCCCCGAGCTGGCCGACGTCGAGGGCATCGAGGTCTCCGACCGCGAGCTCGACATGGCCAACCAGCTCGTCGAATCGCTGGCCGCCGACTTCGAGCCCGAGAAGTTCCACGACACCTACCGCGAGCAGGTGCTGGCCCTCATCGAGCGCAAGGCCGCCGGCGAGGCCGAGGTCGTCACCGCCCCGGCCGCGCCGAGCGAGGAGAAGGTGGTCGACCTCATGGCCGCCCTCGAGGCCAGCGTCAAGGAGGCCAAGGCCGCTCGTTCGCGCCATCCGAGCGGGACGGACGAGGCCGAGGAGGGCAAGCCGACGGTGAAGCCGGCCAAGGCCAAGCCCGCCAAGAAGAAGGCCCCGGCGAAGACGGCCGCCGCCAAGCGCAAGTCCGCCTGAGGCGGGCGTGGCCGGCACCAGCCACACCGTCGAGATCGAGGGCCACGAGCTCAAGCTCTCCAACCTCGACAAGGTCCTGTACCCCGAGGCCCACTTCACCAAGGCCGAGGTGATCGACTACTACGTGCGCGTCGCCCCGGCGATGCTCCCGCACCTCGAAGGCCGCGGCATCACCCTGCGCCGCTACCCCGACGGCGTCGACGGCACCTCGTTCTTCGAGAAGCGCTGCGCATCGCACCGGCCCGATTTCGTGCAGGTGGCGTTGGGCCCGGGGGACCGCAAAGGGGGCATCGAGTACTGCGTCCTCGGTGACACGGCCAGCCTGGCCTGGGCGGCGAACATGGCCGGCCTCGAGGTCCACGTGCCCATGGCCCGGGCGGCGATCGACCTCGACGTGCCGACCATGGTGGTGTTCGACCTCGACCCGGGCGAGCCCGCCACCATCACCGAGTGCTGCCAGGTGGCCCTCGACATCCGCGACCTGCTCGAGCCGCTGGGACTCGAGCTGTTCGCCAAGACCTCGGGCTCCAAGGGTCTCCAGCTCTACCTCCCCCTCAACACGTCGGCCACCCACGAAGGAGCCTCGACCTTCGCCCTGGCGGTCGCCCAGGTGCTCGAGAAGCAGCACCCGGATCGGATCCTGAGCCAGATGACCAAGGCGATGCGGACGGGGAAGGTCTTCATCGACTGGAGCCAGAACTCCCGCCACAAGACCACCATCGGGGCCTATTCCCTGCGCGCCCGGCCCCGGCCCACGGTGTCGACCCCGGTGGCGTGGGACGAGGTCGACGACGCCGCCGGGGGTGCGCCACTTTCCTTCACGGCGCCGGACGTCCTGGAACGGGTCGAAGAACACGGCGACCTCTTCGAGGCGACGGCGACCCTCGAACAGGAGCTCCCGGCGCTGGGGTGAGCGACCTCGGGCCGCGACCCTGGGACCAACGGCTCTGTGAGCGCCGGCGAAGGCGCTGGTAGCGTTTTCCCCATGTCGAGCCGCAGCCTGCCCCGTCGCATCGCCGGCCGCGTGAAGCGCCTGCTGACCCCGACGCCGCCGGCGCCGCTCCCCGACGAGACCGACGCCAGCGAGCACGGCGCCTACGACGCGGCCCACGAAGACGACGCCCCCGAGACCGAGACCGAGGTCGATGCCGAGGCGGCGACCCCGCCCTCGCCCCCGCTGCCGCCGCCGGTGCTGCACGACATCGTCGCTCCGCCGACGATGAAGGACCCGGACCGTCAGGAGGAGTTCGCTTCGGTCGGCTACACGATCGTCGATCTGATCACCCCCGATCAGGCCGCCGAGCTGCTCGCCCTCGCCAAGGACATCCACCGGGAACGCGGTGGCCACATGTGGGAGTCCGACTTCTACAGCCCCGACCTCGAGGTGAAGCGCAAGGTCGCCGAGACCCTCCAGGCCGTCGTGCAGCCCGCCGTCGACGAGCACCTGGTCGACCACGAGATGCTCATCCAGAACTTCGTGGTCAACTGGCCCGGTCCCCGCGGCGGGCTCGAGCTGCACCAGCACTCCTCGATCACCGACGAGGAGAAGTACCGGGGCGCGGTGATCTGGCTGGCCCTGCACGAGACCTCGCTCGAGAACGGCACCCTCAACGTCGTGCCCCAGAGCCACCGGGTGCTCGGCCAGCACAAGGCCGAGCGCACGCCTGAGTGGTTCGAGGGACTGCACGAGCACATCTGCGACAACCACCTCGAGACGGTCGTCCTCCAGGCGGGTCAGGCCCTCGTGTTCGACAACGCCGTCCTGCACAACTCGTACTCGAACATCACCGAGGACCCCCGCATGACCGCGGTGATCGTGGTCGCACCACGCGACGCCGCCCTCCGCTACTACGACTACATCGACGACGGCACCGTGCGGATCTACGAGCTCGACCCCGAGTTCTTCCTCCAGCAGGTGGCAGCCACCCACGGCGAGTGGGCGCCGCCCGAGGGCCTCGAGCCCGTGGGGGAGGAGCACATCGAGGTGCGCCGCCTCACTCCCGAGGAGACGCTCGCGCTGCTGCCCCACGGCACGGCCGGCAAGGAAGCGGCGGCGCTGGGCACCCGCCAGCCCCACTTCGGCTGACCACGGCGTCCCGCCCGCCGCGGGTGCCCCGGATCGCTCCGGGTCGGCGCCCTACCGGGCGACGAAGTACTTGGCGCGGGGGTGGTGGCAGATGATGGCCGAGGTGGTCTGCTCGGGCTGGTACTGGAAGCCCGTGTCCTCGCTCACCTCGAGGCCGATGCGTTCGGCGCCGAGCAGTTCGGCCACCTTGACGTTGTCCTCGAGGTCCGGGCAGGCCGGGTAGCCCCACGAGTAGCGGCCGCTGCGGTACTGCTGGCGGAACAGGCCCTGGAGGTCCGGGCCGTCCTCGTCGGCGAAGCCCCACTCCTCGCGGATGCGGTGGTGCCAGTACTCGGCGAGCGCCTCGGCCATCTCGACGCCGAGGCCGTGCAGCAGGAGGTACTCCTGGTAGCGGTCGGCCGCGAACAGTTCGGCGGTGCGCTCGGACACGGTGGCGCCCATGGTGACGATCTGGAACGCGGCGTAGTCCGCCTCACCAGACTCGGCCGGGCGGAAGAAGTCGGCGATGCAGAGCCAGGGCTCCTTGGACTGGCGGGGGAAGTCGAAGCGCAGCCACTCGGACGTGCGGGTCTCATCCTTCCAGATGACCAGCTGGTCGCCCTCGCTGTTGGCGGGGAAGTAGCCGTAGACCACCTGGGGCACGAGCAGGGCGTCCTGCTTGGCGATGGCCAGTTGCTCTCGGAGCGTCGGGCGGATGCGGGCCTTGAACTCGTCGTCGGACTCGCCGTCCTCGGGGCGGAACCCCCACTGGTTGCGGAAGATGGCCGTCTCGTTGACGTAGGCGGCGATGTCGTCGATGGCGAGGCCCTTGACCACCTTCGAACCGAGGAAGGGCGGCTCGAACACGGGGTTGTCGGTGGCGGCCTCGGGTGAACGGGCGGGCCGCTCGCCGTCGTCGGCTTCGCCGCCGGCGAACTGCTCCTTGATCCGGGAGGGCACGACCGAGTCGGAGGGCACCCGGCCCCAGTCGGGGTCGTCCTCGGCGCCGCGGCGCAGCTCGCCGAGGCGGTCCATGACCCGCAGGCCCTCGAAGGCGTCCTTGCCGTAGAACAGGCGACCCTCGTAGACCTCGCGGAGGTCGCGCTCGACGTACGAGCGGGTGAGGGCGGCGCCACCGAGCACCACGGGGATGTCCGCCAGCGAGCGGTCGTTCAGCTCCTCGAGGTTGTCGCGCATGATGAGCGTGCTCTTCACCAGCAGGCCGCTCATGCCGATGGCGTCGGCCTTCACCTCGAGGGCCTTCTCGATCATCTCGGAGATGCCGATCTTGATGCCGAGGTTGTGCACCTCGTAGCCGTTGTTGGTGAGGATGATGTCCACGAGGTTCTTGCCGATGTCGTGGACGTCGCCCTTCACCGTGGCGAGCACGATGCGGCCCTTGCCGCCGCCGTCCTCCACCTTCTCCATGTGGGGTTCGAGGAAGGCGACCGCGGTCTTCATCGTCTCGGCGGACTGGAGCACGAACGGCAGCTGCATCTCGCCGGCGCCGAAGAGCTCGCCCACGACCTTCATGCCCGCCAGCAGCGTGTCGTTGACGATGGCGAGGGCGGGCGTGCCCTGGTCGAGGGCGGTCTGGAGGTCCGCCTCGAGGCCGTCGCGCTCGCCGTCGATGATGCGCTGGGACAGGATCTGCTCGATGGTCCAGTCGGAGCGGTCCTCCTGCACCACCTCGGTGGTGGAGACGTCCTCGAACACTGCCAGCAGCGCCTGGAGCGGGTCGTAGTTGGGGTCGTCGCCGGTGCCGCCGGCGGTGCCGCGGCGGTCGTGGACGAGGTCGAGGCAGACCTGGCGCTGCTCGTCGGGGATCTTGTTGAGCGGCATGATGCGGGCGGCGTGGACGATGGCCGAGTCGAGGCCGGCCTCGACCGCCTCGTGCAGGAACACCGAGTTGAGGACGTGGCGGGCCGCGGGCTTGAGGCCGAACGAGGCGTTCGACACGCCGAGGGTGGTGAAGGCGCCGGGGATCTCGGCCTTGATGCGGCGGATGGCCTCGAAGGTCTCGATGGCGTCGCGACGCAGGTCGTCGTCGCCGGTCGACAGCGGGAAGGTGAGCGCGTCGAAGATCAGGTCGGACGCCTCGAGGCCGTAGCGCTGCACGGCCAGGTCGTGGATCCGGTGGGCGATGCGCATCTTCCACTCGACGTCGCGGGCCTGGCCCTCCTCGTCGATGAGCAGGCAGATGACGGCGGCGCCGTACTCCTTGGCCAGCTTGAACACGCGGTCGAGGCGGGAGCCCTCGGCCTCGCCGTCCTCGAGGTTGGCGGAGTTGAGGATGGCCCGCCCGCCCAGCCACTGGAGGCCCGCCTCCATGACCTGGGGCTCGGTGGAGTCCATCACCAGCGGCGCGCTGGCCTGGGTGGCGAAGCGCTTGGCGATCTCGTCCATGTCGCCGGTGCCGTCGCGGCCCACGTAGTCGACGCAGACGTCGAGGATGTGCGAGCCCTCCTTGACCTGGTCCTTGGCCATCTGCACGCAGGTGTCCCAGTCGGCCTCGAGGAGCGACTCGCGGAACTTCTTGGAGCCGTTGGCGTTGGTGCGCTCGCCGATGATCAGGAACGAGGTGTCCTGGTGGAAGGGGACGAGGCTGTAGATCGAGGTGGCCCCGGGCTCGTGGACGGGCGTGCGCGGCGCCGGCGTGAGGTCGCGGCAGTGCTCGACCACCTGGCGGAGGTGCTCGGGGGTGGTGCCGCAGCAGCCGCCGATGACCCGGACGCCGAGCTCGGTGACGAACCGGGTGTGGTGCTCGACGAGCTGCTCGGGGGTGAGGTCGTAGTGCATCTTGCCGTCCACCACGCTGGGCAGGCCGGCGTTGGGCAGGCACGAGATGGGCATGCGGGCGTGCTGGCTGAGGTGGCGCAGGTGCTCGCCCATCTCGGACGGGCCGGTGGCGCAGTTCAGGCCGATGACGTCGGGGTGCATCGGGTCGAGCGCGGCCAGGGCGGCGCCGATCTCGGTGCCCGGCAGCATGCGGCCGGTGAGCTCCATCGTGACCTGCACCTGGAGGGGGACCTCGCGGCCGGCGGCGGCCATGGCCCGGCGGGCGCCGTTCATGGCGGCCTTGATGGAGAGCAGGTCGAACATCGTCTCGATGATGAAGAGGTCGACCCCGCCTTCGAGGAGCGCGGCGGCCTGGATCTCGAAGCCGTCGCGCAGCTCGGCGTAGCGGATCTGCCCGAGCGAAGGGAACTTGGTGCCGGGGCCCATCGAGCCGGCCACGAAGCGGGGTCGGTCGGGGGTGGAGAAGCCGTCGGCGACCTCGCGGGCGATGCGGGCGGCGGCCACGTTGATCTCGTGGGCCCGATCGGCCAGTCCGTACTCGCCGAGGGTCACCGGGAGCCCGCCGAAGGTGTCGGTCTCGACCACGTCGACACCGACGTCGAAGTACGTCTCGTGGAACTTGGCCACGACGTCAGGCCGGGTGATGGCCAGGTACTCGTTGCAGCCCTCGAGGTCGGCGCCGCCGAAGTCGTCGGCGGTGAGCTCGAGGGTCTGCAGGAACGTCCCCGTCGCGCCGTCGTACACGACCACGCGCTCGTTCACCAGGTCCAGGAAGCTCGCCATCAGTGCAGGCTACCGACCGACCCCTCCGAAGGAGAAAGGGGATCGGGAACCGCGGACGGCCGCCTCCTCGCGCTCAGGAGGCTCGCGGCGGCGATCGCGAGGAAGGGGAGGCTCGGGAGCCGGAACCGTGCGTCGCCCAGGCTGATCAGGGGGATCGCCAGCAGCGACCAGCCGGCGAGCACGACCATGGTCAGGCCGCGGCGTCGTCGGAGCAGGGCGAGCGCCGTCCCGACGACCGCCAGGACCACGACGACCCGCGACCACACCGTGGAGAGCCCGGCGAGGCGGTTGCTGAGGCGCTGGTCGAGGTCTCGGCCGTCACGCGAGTTCAGCTGGTCGATTCCCGAGCGGTCCGAGTCCCACAAGGTCGCCTCCATGCGCCCCACCATCAGCCGGGGCTCCCGACCGGGGTTCTCCCGGAGCAGCTGGAAGGCACGGTCGAGGCGCTCCCGGTTGGCCTCGACCGCGCTCGCATCCTGCGTGTACGGGCAGCGTTCGAAGTCGATGGGCCCGCCGTCGGCTTCCGGCAGGCGCCCGAGGCACAGGCTGGAGCCGGCCCGGAGGTCGAAGGGGACGAACGAGCGGGCCACGTAGGAGGACCGGAGCGCGAACGGGAGCACGACGAGCAGGACCGCGACGCCGCCGAGCGCGAGAGACCGGAGCCGGCGCAGCCACGGGCCTCCGGCGGGCACGGCGAGGAAGAGCGCCAGAAGCACCAGTGAGCCCGGCCGCACCTCTGCGGCCAGGCCCAGGAGAGCGCCGGCGACCAGCAGACGGGTGGTCGAGGGCTGCCGCTCCCACACCAAGGCGAGCACCACGGCCACCCCCAGGAGGGTCGCCAACGGCTCCGAGAGCACCACGGCCGCGCCGATCACGACGTTGGGCCAGAACGCCAGCACCGCCGCCGCCGCCAGCCCCGCGGCCGGTCCTGCGACCCGACGGCCGAGGACGCCGGTCAACAGGACCGTCAGCCCCGACAATGCGGACTGCACGAGCCCGACGCTCACGACGAGGTCGGGGCGCAGCCACGAGGTCGAACGGGCGAGGTCCACGAGCGCGACGAACAGGGGATAGCCCGCCGAGATCTCCGCGGACGTGGTGAGGCCGTCGCCCGCCCGCCACTCGCGCGCCAGTCGGAGATAGAACCACTGGTCGCCGAAGTAGGGCGGGTCGCCGGGGTGGCGCACGGAGACGTACGCGCTCAACGCCCCCGACACGGCCGCGAAAGCGCCGAGGGCGACCCACCAGAGGCGACTGCGGTCCGGTCGTCGGCTCCCGGACGGCGCCGCCCCTCCGTCAGGCCGAGGGGGCAGGCTCGTGCCCGCTCGTGGGGCCGGCACCGTCGGGCGCACCGCGGCGTCGGAGGCGAGCCAGCAGCCGCTGGAGGGGACCCGGCCCGTGGCCCGGCTCCTCGTGGGTCCCGTCGGAGCGCAGCTCGAGGTAGATGGCCTTGCCGACACCCATCAGCGGCACCGCGACGAGCGCGCCGGGAACGCCGGCCACCGAGACCCCGACGATGGCGCCCACCATGGTGGTGGCGGCCTGCAGGTTGACGGCGTCACCGATGATGATCGGCGACAGCACGTGGTTCTCGAAGTTCATGTAGAGCAGGAAGAACGCCGCGCAGATGACGCCGGTCGTGGCGCCCTGGGTGAAGGCGAGCAGCACGAACGGGATGCCGCCGACCGCCCCACCGATCTGGGGGACCAGGTTGAACACCATCACCCACACGGCGACGAGCGGGATGAGGGGGACGCCGAAGATCAGCCCCACCACGAGCACGGCGAGGCCCTGGAGCACGGCGACGAGCACCGAGCCCGCGAAGTACTTGCCGATCACGCGGTAGAACAGCCGGCCCAGTCGATCGGCCCGGGGCCGTCGCTCGGTCGGCACGAGGCGGCGACCGGCACGCACGAGGCGTTGCCCGTCGAGCAGGAGGGTGACCGCGATCAGCAGGGTGGTGAAGCCGGCGAGGGCGCCGCTGGCGACCGAGCGGGCGGCGCCCGTGACCGTCGACTCGCTCCCGGCGAGGCGGTCGGGGAGGTTCTCGAGCCAGTCCTGCACCTTGGCGGGCACGTCGTTGTCCGCGAGGGTGCCACCGACGAGGGGGAGGTCCGTGAGCTGGTCGACGACGTCGGGGATGTCGTCTTGCAGATTCCGTGCCTGGCGGACGGTCTCGGGCCCGAGGGTCACGCCGATGACCACCAGGGCGGCGAGCACCATCAGCAGCACGCTGCCGACCGCGACTCCACGACGGCAGCGGAGCCGGGCCTCGATGCGGTCGACCACGGGGTTCAGCGCCAGCGCCAGCAGCCCGCCGATCACCAACCAGGTGAGCGTGCGGGGGGTCGAGCGCACGAGACCGGCGACGGCGGCAATGGCGATGCACGCGCCCACCACCATGGCCGGGGTGCGCCAGTCGAGGTCGACGATCTCGATCTCGGGCGGGGCAGCCGTCACGGTCGCCGTCGGCGACGTGGTCGAGAGCGCAGCGGCGCTCGCGGCGCGCTCCTCCTCCCCAGGCCCAGGCACGTCGGTACTGTACCGATGCCATGCCGAGCGATCCGGACGAACCCACGGTGCCGCATCCTGTGCCGCCCGCCGCCGTGGCCGGTGAGCCGGTCCGGCGCCGTGTCATCCGCTACAGCGGGTTCTCGCTGGTACGGGCCGTCCTCGTCGTCGGCCTCGGCGTGTTCGGCGTGTTCGCCTTCCTCGCCGCGAAGCGGCCACTCGGCTGGCTCCTCGTCGCCATCCTGCTGGCGGCGCTGCTGTACCCGATCGTCGAGCGGCTCGCCCGCCACCTGCCCCGCGGCCTCGCGATCGCGGTCGTGGCCGTGGGCGGCTTGCTCCTGGTCGGTGGCATCACCTACCGCGGCATCGACGAGGTGCGCACCCAGGCCGATCGCGTCGAGCGGGCGGCTCCCGCGGCCGCCCGCGACCTCCAGCGCTCCGAGCGCTTCGGTGAGTTCGCCCGCCAGGCGCAGCTCGAGGACAAGGTCGCCACGTTCGTGGAGGAGCTGCCGGACCGTCTGCGCGGGGGTGACACGGTCGACGCGCTCCGGTCCGCGGCGAGCCGGGGTGCGGCCTTCGTGGCCACGTTCGTGCTCATGCTGTTCGTCCTGATCTCCGGGCCGCGCTTCATCGACAGCGGCCTCGCCCAGATCCGTGACCCGGAACGCCGCGCCGGTGTCCAGTCGGTCCTCGAACAGGCGTACCCGCGGGCCTGGCGGTACGTCGCGCTGTCGTTGGCGAAGGCCATCGTGGCGGGCCTGTTCACGTGGGCCGTGTGCGTGGTCGCCGACGTGCCCGGGGCGGTGCTGCTCGGGCTGTGGGTGGGGGCGTGGAGCCTGGTCCCCGCAGTCGGGGTCCTCGTCGGTTCGCTCGCCGTGGTCCTGCTCGGGGTCACGGTGTCGCTCGAGACCGCCGCGGCCCTGCTGGCGCTGTTCCTGGCGTACCAGGTGGCCGAGGTGCTCGTGCTCCAGCGCCGCATCGAGGCCCGTTCGATCCACGTGGGACCCTTCGTCTCACTCGTGGTCGCGGCGCTCGGCCTCGAGCTGTACGGCATCGGTGGGCTCTTCGGCGGCCTCGCCGTGGTCGTGTTCGTCCTCTGCGTGCTCGACGGCTTGGCCCCGACCGATGATTCCGACCTCCCGGATGCCGCAGGAGACGCCTTCGATGTCGCATAGTGGGCCGATGGAGGCTCGCGGTCGATGAAGATCTACACGAAGAAGGGCGACGACGGGACCACGGGCCTGCTCTACGGCGGGCGGGTGCCCAAGGACTCGCCGCTCCCGACCGCCTACGGCGAGGTCGACGAGGCCCAGGCCGTGCTCGGCCTGGCCCGAGCCGACGCCGAGCGTGGCGGCGAGCTCGACACGCTCCTGATCGGCCTCGAGCGCGACCTGTGGGTCCTCATGGCCGAGCTGGCCACCAGCCCCGAGCACCGCGACCGGCTGACTCCCGGCGCCAGCCTCGTCACCGAGGAGATGGTGCTGGCCCTCGAAGCGCAGATCGACGCCGTCTCCGAGCGCTTCGAGCTCCCCACCGAGTTCGTCGTGCCCGGCGAGAACCGCCTCTCCGCCACGCTCGACCTGGGTCGCACCGTGGTGCGCCGGGCCGAGCGCCATGCCCTGTCCGCCGTCGAGGACGGCTCCCAGGTCGTGCCCTACCTCAACCGACTCAGCGACCTGCTCTGGGCCCTCGCCCGGTGGCAGGGGGGAGGGTCGCTCACCGCCCGAGAGGACGTCTCGTGACCATCGCCTTCACCACCGCCCCGGAAGCTCCCGACGACGCGGACGTGCTCGCCGTCCTCGTCGCCGACGGTGGCGCCCCCCACCCGGCCGTCGACGCCGAGGTGCTCGAACGCCTGGGCTTCGAGGCCAAGGCCGGCACCACCCGCGTGCTGGTGGGTGCCGACGGTGGCCTCCTGGCCGTGGCGGGCCTCGGGACCCTCGCCGACGTGGACGAGGACGCAGTGCGCAAGGCAGGTGCCGCGCTGGCGCGGGCCCTCGACCACCACGCCACCGTCGCGGTCGACCTCGGCGACGCCGGCGGGCTCGACGGTCGGGCCGCGGCCCAGGCGCTCGGCGAGGGCCTCGCCCTCGGGGCCTACTCGTACGACCGCTACAAGTCCGAGCCCGAGCCGTCGAAGCTGGCGAGTGCGGTGATCGTGTCCATGGACGACGCGGTGGGCGAGGGCTTCGACCGCGCCGCCCGCATCGGCGAGGCCGTGTGCTGGGCCCGCGACCTCGCCAACACCCCCGGGGGCACCCTGACCCCCGAGGAGCTGGCCGCCGCCGCGATCGCGATGGCCGAGCGCGAAGGGCTCGAGGCCCACGTGCTCGATCTCGAGGGCATCGTCGCCGCCCGCCTCGGCGGCCTGCTCGGGGTCAACCGGGGCTCGACCCGGCCGCCGCGCTTCATCGAGCTCCGGCACGTGCCGTCGGGGCCCTCCCGCGGGCGGGTGGCGCTCGTCGGCAAGGGCATCACCTTCGACTCGGGCGGCCTCTCCATCAAGACCGCTGACGGCATGGTCGGCATGCAGGGGGACATGGGGGGCGGCGCCGCCGTCCTCGGTGCCATGTCCGTCGTGCGCACGTTCGCCCCCGACCTCGAGGTGCGGGCCTACGTGCCCGCCACCGACAACATGTTGGGCGGCGACGCCACCCGCCCGGGGGATGTCCTGACCATCCGCAACGGCACCACGGTCGAGGTCCTCAACACCGACGCCGAAGGGCGCCTCGTCCTCGCCGACGGGCTGTGCATGGCCGCGGAGGCCGAACCCGACGCCGTGGTCGACCTCGCCACCCTCACCGGCGCATGCATGGTCGCCCTCGGCTCGCACATCGCCGGCCTCATGGGCAACGACGACGGCTGGAACGCGCAGGTGCGAGAGGCCGCCGAGCGGGCGGGTGAGCGGGTGTGGCCCCTGCCGCTGCCCGACGACTACCGGCGCCTGTTGGACAGCCCGGTCGCCGACCTCAAGAACGTCGGCCCCCGCTGGGGTGGGGCGCTGACCGCCGGGCTCTTCCTGCGCGAGTTCGTGCCCGAGGACCTCCCGTGGGTGCACCTCGACATCGCGGGACCCGCCTGGGCCGACGACGCGTCCGACCTCACCCGCAAGGGTGGGACGGGCTTCGGGGTCCGCACCTTGGTGGCCCTGCTCGAGGGGTTCACCTCGCCCGGGAGCACCCAGGGCTGAGGTTCGCGGCCCCGTCGCTCGCGCTGCCGGGGCGGCCCGGGGTCAGGCCTCGGTGGCGGGGTCGGCGGCGCCGGGGGCGGGCGAGGCGGCACCCGCCGCGCCCCGCCGGCCGAAGTGGCGCCAGTGCTCCACCGCGTGGGCGAGGCCGGCCAGGCCGGTGCGCAGCAGGGGCACCCGGGAGATCTCGTCGCCGTAGTGGGTGGGGATGGCCACCTCGGCGATGCGGTCGTCGTTCTCGAGCAGGCGCAGGGTGATGGCCGTGTCGAAGTCGAAGCCGTTGGGCAGGTCGTGCAGGTCGGGGATGGCCATCAGTCGGTCCACCTTGTAGGCCCGGAAGCCGCTGAACCACTCGGACAGGTGCGATCCGCTGAGGAAGTTGAAGGTGCGGCTCAGCACCCGGTTGCCGATGCGGCGATCGATGGGCATGCGGCCGCGCTTGGCCCCGCCGGGCAGGATCATCCGAGAGCCGTGGACGGCCTCCGCCTCGCCCGCCACCAATGGGGCGACCAGGTCGGCGGCCATCTCCGGCGGGTACTGCCCGTCGCCGTGCACGAGGATGGCGATGTCGGCGCCACGGTCGTGCGCCCACTGGTACAGGGCCTTCTGGTTGCCGCCGTAGCCCAGGTTCACGGGCTGGTGGGTCACCTCGACCTCGAAGTGCGGATTGCGGGCGGCCCACTTCTCGGCGAGGTCGAACGTGTTGTCCGAGCTGGCGTCGTCGGAGATCAGCACCCACGGCACCCGGCCGTCGATGGTCGCCGGGATGCGATCGAGGACGCCCTCGATGGTGTCGGACGCCTCGTAGGCGACGACGGTCACGGCGATCTGCACGGCTCGTCCTGTCGGTTCGGTTTCGCCCGGGGGGTCCGGGTCAGCTCGTGGGCGCGAGCGCCGAGTCCGCGGCGCGCTCGGCGGTGTCGGCGCCCTTGCCCGCAGTCTGCTCGGCCCGGCGTCGGGCGGCGGCCTCGCTGGCCTCCTCGCCCTTGCGCAGGGCGGCCTCGCTGCGCTCGGCGTTGTCGTCGCGCAGCGCGAGGTTCTTGCGCTTGGTCCGCACCATCTGGTCGAGGTAGGTGTCCTCGGAGCCGGTGAGCTGGCCCTTGAAGAACTTGAAGGCCCGCTTGGGGCGGCGCACCCAGCTGGTGATGTAGAACGCCGAGATCATGAAGAGCTGCATGAGGCGCAGCTCCTTCACCCCGAGGCGGGGGTTCCAGCTGCGGTGCTCGGACGAGCCACGCGAGAGGCCCACGTAGTAGGCGGCGTCGTCGAGCACGTGCTCGCCGGAGGCCACCAGGTCGTCGAAGTCGCGGCTGCCGGGGTACGGGCAGAACATCATGACGGCCACGTCGGAGCAGCCGAGCCACGCGCACTTCAACATGAAGCGCACGGACTTCCACAGATCGCCGCGGGTCTCCTTGGGGTGGCCGATGAGGATGTTGATCATCGTGTGCAGGCCGATGTCCTCGCCGTCGACGATGGCCTCCTGGACGTGCGAGAGCTTCACCCGCTTGTCCATGTGGTCGAGCATCCGCTGCGAGCCGCTCTCGGGGGCGAAGGTGATGTTGCGGCAGCGGGTGTCGTAGATCCGCTGGAGCACCTCGCGGTCGATGGCCTCGATGCGGGTACCCACCGGGAGCTGCCAGTCGACGTCGAGGTCGGCCTTCTCGAGGGCGTCGCAGAGGCCGAGGGTCCACTTGCGGTTGGTGGCCGCGGTGAGATCGACGAAGTTCACGTTGCCGATGCCGTACTTGTCGACGTACTCGGCGATCTCGTCGACCACGTCCTCGGGCTCGCGCACGACGTACTTGGTGGTCCACATCTGCGGGGAGGAGCAGAACGAGCACTTGTAGGGGCAGCCGCGGGTGCCGAGCACCTGGATGGACCGGCCGCGGTCGACGCCGAAGAACGGGTAGTGCTTGAAGTACTCGTCGAGGGGGACGAGGTCCCACGCCGGGCGCGGGATCTCCGTGTTGACCTCTTTCTTGGTCATGCGGATGGACAGGCCGGTGTCGACGATGGTGGTGCTCTCGGCGGTCTCGCGCACCGCGATGCCGGTCATCCCCCCGAGCGAGCGGCCGGCGGCGAGGCGGTCGCACAGCTCGACCATGGTGGCCTCGCCCTCGCCGAGCACGCAGCAGTCCAGGTGCTTGCTCTGCTCGAGCATGATCTTGTGGAACGCCGTGCCGTTCTCGCCGCCGATCACGATGAAGATCTCGGGGCGGCGCTCGGCGATGAGATCGATGAGGTCGCGGATGGTGGGCCACTCGTGCAGGAACATCGTGGTGATGCCGACGACCGTGGCGGCCGGGTCGATGCGCTCGACGATCTCGTCGAGCGAGAGGCCGATCTGGTGCAGCTTGCCGACGGGGGAGTCGATCTCGATCCACTGGTCGATGGCCTCACCGGCGCCGTCGATCAACTGCACCGTGTGGCCCGACTCGCGCAGTGCGGCCGCCACGTAGGCGGCGCCGATGGGTGGCGTGGGCCCGTGGGTGGCCAGCGCTCCCGGCATCACGACCACCGGGGCGCGCAGGATGGTGACCGTGGTCTTGGCAGCGGCGTCGCTCAACGTGGCCGCGTCGCCGCCGGGGCCGGGATCGTTGGAATCGAGCATCTGCAATCCTTTGCGTTGATGGTCCGGATCCGCCCGGGCGATTCTAGGCCGCAAGCCCTCTCGCGCGCCGAACGTAGGGGGGTGCGACTTCGCCGCCGGCCGGTGGCTCAGTGGCCGAGGAGGCGGGCCTTCGCCCGGGCCAGCCGGGCGTGCGCCCGGCCGCGGCGGGTGCGCTCGAAGTGCTGCTGGGCCAGGAGCGCGGCCGCCGTCGTGGGCGGGTCGGCGCGGTGGACGACGTCGATCACCGGGAAGCCGGCGGGGAGGTGCTGGCGGAGCGACCCGGGGCTGTTGTCGCAGAAGAACTGCTCGTCGACGCCCCACACCTCGACGCGGTCGTCGTCGATGCCCACGGCGTGGACGAGGGTGGCGTCGATCGGCGCCGCCACGCCGGCGATCGCGGCCCGGGGCGCATCCGAGTAGTTCGGCGGCGAGCCGTGCAGCACCCTGCTGTCCATGACGACGACGTCACCGGCGACCACGTCGACGGGCTGCGCCACGGCCCACAGCTCCTCGAGCTCGTCGAGGTAGCTGGGCTCGGTGCGGGTGCCCCGCCACTCGCGCCCGCAGCGATGGCTGCCCGGCAGCACGTGGAGGGCGCCGTTGCCCCGCTCCCGGCCGATGTCGTCGAGGGCGAGCCAGACCGTGACGCTGCGGTGCTCGCGCTCGTCGACGACGGTGGGGTCCTGGTGGAGGGGGAGGAAGGAGTCGCCGCCGGGGAACTTGGTCAGGAACGAGTTCATGACCATGCGGTGCCCGGTCAGCAACGGCCCGGCAACCTCCTCCCAGATGGGGGCGAGGTCCGCCTTGATACGGACGCGCTCCTCGGGAGTGCACCCGTCGGTGCTGAGGCGCCAGTTGTCCCCGGGCGCCATGCGGTTGCGCCACGTGCGGTCGGCCGCGGCCTCGGCGGCGGCGAACTCGGGGCCGACGGGCACCGACTCGCCGACGGGGGCGTCGCGGTAGAGGTCCCAGGCGTGGTCGAGCACGCTGATGCCCAGCCCGGGGAGGTGGACGAATCCGTCGCGGTCGAGGCGCTGCTCGAGCGCCGGGTCCCGGAAGGTGGCCGGGGTCACGACCGGTCCCCCGTGAGCGAGCCGGCGGCGTCGAGCTCGTCGACGACCTCCCAGTCGAGCTCGATCGACCACGTCAGGATCTCCATCTGGATGCGCGTTCCGATCTTCACGTCCTGCCAGACCCGAGCCGTCACCATACCTTCGCGCTCGTCCACGGCCGTCACCATGGCATAGAGCTCGCCGAGCATGGGGACGCGGGGGATGGTGCCGTGGAAGCGGTAGTGGCCGACCTCGAGCCCGCCGGCCGGCACCACCACCCGTTTGAACACCGTC
This sequence comes from Acidimicrobiales bacterium, assembly GCA_016794585.1. Lineage (NCBI taxonomy): Bacteria > Bacillati > Actinomycetota > Acidimicrobiia > Acidimicrobiales > Acidimicrobiales bacterium. The sequence goes on along the minus strand of JAEUJM010000040.1, from coordinate 85,799 downwards.
GAGCTCTTGATGCGATCGGGTGGGAGCTCGTTGGGGTTGCCCGTCTTGGCCAGGAGGGCGAACTCGACCCGCGTGGTCGGGCTGGGCTCGGCGACCTCGATGCGGCCCTCGAACTCGAGGGCGCCGTTCTCGGGCACCTGCCGGCGGGCGAGCTCGAGCCGGTCCACCCGGACGTTGCTGGTGTACTGCACCAGACCGCTCTCCCAGCCGGTGCCGCCGATGCGCTCGACGACCTCCGCCGCCGGTCCCTCGTCCACCACCCGGCCGGCGTCGAGTCGCACGACGCGGTCGCAGATCTCCTCGACGAGCTCGAGGTCGTGGGAGACGAAGGCCGCGCTCGCGCCGGCCTCGACCAGCGCCCGCACGGCGTTGATGGCCTGCTTCTGGAAGGCCCGGTCCCCGACGGCGAGCACCTCGTCGATCAGGAGCAGGTCGGGACGGGCGTTGATGGCCAGCGCGAAGCCGAGCCGCGTGCGCATCCCGCTGGAGTACTGCTTCACCGGGGCGCGGAGCGCGTCGCCGATGTCGGCGAACGCGACGATGGCGTCCATCGCGTCCTCGAGGTCGGCGCGGCTGAGGTCGAGGAGCCCGGCGGTCTCCCGGAGGTTCTCCTCGCCGGTCAACGCGTCGTGGAAGCCGATGCCGAGCTCGAGCATCGAGACGAGGCGGCCTCGGGTGATGACCTCGCCAGCGGTCGGCGCGGTCACCCCGGCGATGCACTTGAGGATCGTGGACTTCCCCGAGCCGTTGGGGCCGATGATGCCGAGGCATTCCCCTCGGCGCACGTCCAGGTCGACGCCATCCAGCGCACGGACCTCGCCGTCGCGTTCGGCAGGCATCACCTCGCTGGGCAGGGCGGCGCGGAAGCCGCCCTTGCGCAACCCGGCGTGGTAGCGCTTCTCCACCCCGCGGCACTCGACCACGAGGGGGCCGGTCGCCCGCCCGTCGCCACCCGAGAGGGCCCGCTGTCGGCGGGCGTCGGCGTCGGGGTCGCCCGTCACCTGCTCGAGTGCGAACTCGACCTCGGTGGCCATCTGGGGTTGCTCGCGGGTCACGGGCCCCTCGATCCAGATCTCACCCCCGTCGCGGCCGTGCACCCGCTGGGTGGTCTCGTCGACGAGCACGACCTGGACCTGGGCATGGCCGGAGTCCGCCGGGAGGCCCGAGGTGCGGCCCCGGAGGCGATACCGGCCGGGTCGCCGCACGGCGGCCGGGAGCGGGGAGGTCACCCGGGCGATGGTCACCTCGGGGGCGAGGGTGGCCCAGTTCAGGGCCATGCCGATCGCCGGCTCGGGGGTCTCGGCGGTGACCTCGACGTCGGCGGTGAGCACCAGCTCGTCCCACGGCCCCAGTCGGGGGTTCTCGAGGGTGAACGAGCCGAACTGCATCGTCGGCTGCTCGGCGTCGGCGAGCTCCACCGACTGGGGGCTGAGGTAGCGCTGGATCACCTCGGTGGCGGGACCGTCGTCGACCACCCGACCCTTGCGGACGTGCACGACCCGCTCGCACACGGCCGCCACGAGCCACGTCGAGTGGGACACGAACAACAGGGTCGTGCCGGCGTCGTGCATCTCGGTGATGCGCTCGACGCACTTCTCCTGGAACTCCTGGTCACCGACGGCCAGGACCTCGTCGATCAGGAGGATGTCCGCGGGCACGTGGACCGCGACCGCGAAGCCGAGGCGCGCCCGCATGCCGGTCGAGTAGTGCTTCATCGGGGTGTCGATCGCGTCGGCGATGTCGGCGAATTCGATGATCGCCGGCATGGCCGCCTCGGCCTCGTCCGGGGTGAGGCCGAGGATGGTGGCGGTGCCCCGGACGTTCTCGCGGCCGGTCAGCTCGAGGTGGAAGCCCAGGCCGAGCTCGATCATCGAGCCGATGGACCCGACGCGGCGGACCTCGCCCTCGGAGGGCTCGATCACCCCGGCGAGCAGCTTGAGGAGGGTCGACTTGCCCGCCCCGTTGGCCCCGATGAGCCCGACGCTGTCCCCGGGAGCGATGTCGAGGTCGACGGCGTGCAGGGCCGTGTGCTCCTGGCGGTAGTGGCGTTCGGACCACGGGTTGGCCATCGACAACGGCTTGCGCGAGGCCCGGTCGAACGACTTCGTCACCCCTCGGAGGCGGATGCTGCCCGGGGCGAGCCCGTCGTCCTCAGAGGACATCGGCGAAGCGCTGCTCGACCTTGCGCACGTAGAAGAGCGAGGCGACGAGCAGCGCCGACCCGATGGTCAGGTGGATGGCCGTCAGCGACCAGTTCGGCCACAGCCCGCACAGCATGGTGCGACGGAGCCCGTCGATGCCGACGGCGATCGGGTTGACGACCGCCAGCCACTTCAGGGAGCCGAGGAAGGAGGCCTCGTACATCACCGGCGTGGCGAAGAACCCGGCCCGCAACAGGAGCTGCACGGCCTGCGTGAGGTCCCGGATGAACACGGCCAGGGCGCTGAACCACACGCTCAGGGCCGCCGTCCACACCACGATGAGCAGCAGCACCGGCAGTGCGCCCAGCACCGTGGGGGTCGGGGCGATGCCCTGGATGCCCGCCACGATGAAGATCGTGAAGAAGGCGATCGCGAAGTCGAGCCCGTGGACACCGACGTCGGCCAAGGGGATGGCCTCGCGGGGGAAGTAGATCTTGCTGGTCAGCGGAGCCGCGAGGATCAGGCTGCTGGTTGCCGCGCCCAGGGCCATCGAGAAGAAGGTCCAGACGACGAGGCCCGTCCACGCCGAGCTCAGGTACGGCGCGCACGACCCGGTGGCCCCGAACGCCTGGGTCAGGATGACGCCGTAGACCACGAGGTACACGAGGGGGGTGATGACCGCCCACGCGAGGTCGAGGACGCTCTCGCGGTAGCGCACCCGGAACTCGCGCGGGGTGAGGATCTTGAGCAGCGCCCACGTCCGCTCCATGCGGTCACCGACGCCGACGACGGTGGCGGAGGAGCGTTCAGGCATCCGGCAATGCTACGACAGGCCCCAGGGCCGACAAAGTCCGTGGGTCGCACCCGGCGGGGCGCCGAGAGCGGGCCCGGGGCGGTGCAACCCCTGCTCGAACCGGCCATCGCGAGGTCCTCCGGCGCCGGCGGGCCCGCAGGCGCGACCGCGCCGCCACGAGCGAAACCCACCCCGTCACACCCGTCGCCGAAAGGGGTCCATGGGTTATCGTTCCCGCCATGGATGCTCAGGTCGTTGCGGGAGCGGGCGCGCTGGTGGTGCGGTCGGCTGACGGGTGGCTGTCGACCCCGGCCGATGGCGTCGAGCCGGTGGAATTGGCGTTCACGGACGTGATCGGGATGCTCCGTGCCATCGGCGGCGAGGACCGGGTGGCGACCGGTTGGGAAGGTCTCGAGCCGGTCCGCGGCGACGCGTTCGTCGAGCCTCCCGACTCCTTCGTGGGGGTGGTGCGCGGCGGCTGGTTCGGCATCGAGGGCTTCGGCACCGGCCGCGCCCTGCTCGACGTGGTCGACCTCTGCCTCTTCGACGTGCTCACGGACGCCACCGTGGCCGCACCCCTGTACGACCGGGCCGACGAGTCGGTGCGCACGCACCTCGGGGTCGAGCCGCCGAGCCGTGAGGAGTGGGGCGCCCGCCTGCGTCGCCTCGTGGTGCACGGGCGCGTGCGCATGGTCGACGAGCCCGCGCCTCCCGCCCCTGTCGCCGAGGCCCCGGTCCCCGAGCCCGAGCCCGAGCCCGAGGCGGCGCCGGTGCCCGCGACGCTCTACCGGCGCGCCCGGCGGGTCGCCCGCCCGCTCAAGCGCCTGGTCCGCGGCCGCCCGGCCACCGCACCCGTCGGTGCCGAGCCGGCCGAGACGGATGCGCCCGAGGCGGAGGCGCCCGCCCCCGCCGAGCCGGCCGCCGAGCCGGTGGTGGCTGCGGTGGAGGCCGATCCGGCGCCCGTCGGGGGCGACCCGTTCGCGTCCAGCGGCGGCTCGGGTGCGCCCGTTCGCTACCTGGACGCCCCGACGGTCGGGCCCGAGCGGGCCGGGCGCACCCCGGTCTACGCGGTGTGGCAGGTGGAGATCGGCCCCCTCCTCTCGCTGGGCATGCTGACGGCGGCGGCGAGGGCGCACGACGGCGGCTCCCTCGAGGAGCACTTCGAGATCCGCCGCCCCGAGGACCCGGCCTCGTTCCTCGAGGACCTGCGCGGCCGGTCCGGTCCGGCGGTGCTGCTGTTGTCGAACTACGTGTGGTCCATCGACCACAACCTGGCGCTGGCGGCCGAGGCCAAGGCGATCAACCCCGACCTGGTGATCGTGCACGGCGGGCCGTCCACCCCCAAGTACGCCGACGACTGCGTCCGCTACTTCGGCGAGCACGCCCCGTTGGTGGACGTCACCGTCCGCGGCGAGGGCGAGGTCACGCTGCCGGCCATCCTCGAGGCCCTGGCTCCGTCGCTGCCCGAGATCGACCTCGCCTTGATGGCGGGGGTGGAGGGTCTCAGCTACCGGGACCCGGCCACCGGTGAGGTGGTCCACAACGGCGACCGTGAGCGGCTGACGGACCTCAACGTCCTGCCGTCGCCGTACCTCACGGGCGAGTTCGACCACATCTCCCCCGAGGCGTGGGTCTGCGTGATCCACGAGACCAACCGTGGCTGCCCCTACGGGTGCACCTTCTGCGACTGGGGCTCGTCGACGCTGTCGCGGATCCGCAAGTTCGACATCGACCGCCTGACCGCCGAGATGGAGTGGGCCGCCGAGCGGGGGATCCAGGCGTGGGCCGTGGCCGACGCCAACTTCGGCATCATGTCGCGCGACGTCGAGGTGGCGAGCCGGATCGTCGAGATCCGTGAGCGCACCGGGGCGCCCTCCTTCTTCGGGTTCAACGTCGCCAAGAACACCACCAAGCACCTGACCGACCTGGTGGACCGGCTCGTGTCGGCCAACGTCACGCCGTACTTCACGCTGGCCCTGCAGACCCGTGACGACGAGACCCTCGACGCCATCCGGCGCAGCAACATCTCCTCGGACCACTACGTCTCGCTGGCGGCCTCGTTCCGGCGCCGCCAACTGCCGCTCTCCGCCGACCTCATGATCGGCCTGCCCGGCCAGACCGTGTCGTCCTTCTCGGCCGACCTCCAGTTCCTGATGGACCACGACGTCCCGGCGCGCATGTGGATCGCGCAGCTCCTGCCCAACGCGCCCATCAACGATCCCGAGTACCGCGCCGAGCACCAGGTGGTCGCCGACGAGCACTCGATGATCATGTCCACGAAGTCGTTCACGTTCGAGGACCGGCGCGAGATGCTGCGGATCCGCCACGCCTACACGGTGTTCGAGCGCTACGGCCTGCTGCGCCACGTCGCCCGCTTCGTGCAGTGGGACCACGGCGTCCCCGCCATGGACCTCTTCCTGCGCATCGTCGAGGTGTCCCGCGAGGACCCCGAGCGCTACCCGCTGCTCAACTGGATCGTGCGCTACTTCGACTGGTTCAACGTGGCGCCCGTGGGCTGGGGCTCGTACGCCGCCGAGGTCCGCCGCTTCGTCAACCAGGAGTTCGACGTCCCCCTCACGCCGGCGCTCGACACCGTCCTCGCCGTCCAGGTGAGCCTGTTGCCCGACACCGGGCGGCCCTTCCCCCTCGAGGTCGACCTCGACCACGACTACGTCACCTACTTCCGGGACAACACGTATTCGCTCTGGACCGACGGGCACAACCGCCCGACCGGGCGGCCGCTGGGCGAGTACGGCCCCGCCACCTTCACCGTGGTGGGCGACCCCGCCGGCCGCTGCAAGGAGGGCATGCGCCGCCCGCCCGACTCGCGCAACGAGCGCATGATGGAGGAGTTCTGGTTGTCGGGCCATTGGGAGCTCGACTCGCCGCTGGCGCAGAACCACTCCGAGGTGGCCGCGGCGGGCACCTACACGTCGCTCAAGGACCAGGTGCCGACCGATCTCCCGCCCGAGCCCGAGCCGGCCTCGCGGGTGACCGAGAACATCCGGATCAGGGTCGCCGAACGCGCCGCCGTCGGGTGAGCCGCCGTCGACCATGATGGCCGGCATCGCCACGCCCCCGCCGGCTGCGGGTGCCACGGCACTCTTCCTCGACCCCGCCCGCCAGGCGGAGTACGACACCCAGGGGTACACCACCCTCCCGCTGCTCGACCCCGACGAGGTGCAGGCGCTGCTCGACGGCTACGCCGCGCTCGTCCCGGAGGCCGACGAGGAGCACATCGCCTTCGACTTCACCCGTGACGACCGCTCCGTCATGGACGGCGTGGCGCGTCTGCTGAAGCCGCTGTTCGGCCGGAAGGTGCCCGAGCACTTCGTCGACCACCGGGCCATCTTCTGGACGTTCGTCATCAAGCCGGCCGGGCCGCACAGCGAGATGGCCCTGCACGACGACCGCACGTACGTCGAAGAGCAGCACGGCCGGGCGTGCACGGTGTGGGTGCCGCTGGTCGACACCAGCCCCGAGCTCGACAACGGGTACCTGTGCGTGGTCCCCGGCAGCCAGACGGTGCTCCAGGCAGCGAGCGGCACCAACATCGCCAATTGGTTCGAGCCCTACGACGAGTACCTCAAGCGTCACTCGGTGGGGGTGGCGGTGCCCGCCGGCACCGCCCTGATCTACGACTCCAAGACCCTGCACTGGTCGCCCCCGAACCGGTCGGACGCCGTGCGCCCCGCCATCGCCGTGGCCGTGGTGCCCGCTGAGGCTCCCCTGGTGCACGTGGTGGGGGAGGGCCTGCACCGTCGGCGGGTGTACGCCGTGGACGAGCAGTTCTTCGTCGACTTCCACCCGACCCTCGTGGAGGGCGGGATGCCCGACGGCTACGAGCTCCTGCGTGAGTACGACGAGGCGCGCGTCAGCGCCGCCCCCGAGGCGGTCGCCGCCGCCCTCGGGACCGACGAGATCCCCGTCCCCACCCACGAGGTGACGGCGCCGGTGCCCCGGGTGTATCGACCGGGCGAGGGCGAGGGCGACGACGAGGTCGTGGAGGTGACGCCCGACGCGCCGGTGCCCGACCGCCCGGACGAGGGGGTGTCGGACGAGGTGGCGGCGCCCGCCGTGCCGCCGACGCTCGCCCGACGGGTGAAGGGCAAGGTCAAGCGCCTCCTCGCCGGCTCGTAGCGCTCAGGCGGCGCCGGGCGGATCGAAGCCGAGGGTCTCGTGCTGGTGGCGGGCCGCGGCGGCGGCGATGCGGTGGCGGTCCCAGGCCCAGTTGACGGCGTCGTGGGCCACGGCGGGGTGGAAGCGCCAGTGGTGGAGTTGGCGTTCGGCGCCTTCGCGGTCCTCGCCCAGCTCGAACAGTGAGAGGGCGAGGCGGCGGGCCCGGCGGCGCTGGTCGTCGGTGGTCGGACCGGCGAGGGCGCTCGCGAGCCACGCCTCGTGGGCCTCTCGGAGGGGCTGGGGGAGGCGGGCGACCTGGTGGCGGCTGAGTGGGGGGAGGCGGCGGCGCACGGCGAGCACGCCGTTGCCGACGTCGCGGGTGAGGCTGAACTGTCGGCTGCGCTCGAGGGCGCGCAGGAACGGCGAGTTGGGGCCGGATCGGGCGCCGAGGCCGAGGGAGCGGGCCGTGGTGGCGAGATCGAGCTCGAAGCCGTCGGGGGCGTCGTCGAGCCCGGCCACCAGGCGGCGCAGCAGCCACGTGGTGCTGGGCCCGAGGGTGGCCAGCCAGAACTGCTCGACGTAGGCCGAGCGGGGGTCGTGGCCGACCTGGTCGACCACCGGGTCGAGCCAGGGTCGCACGAGCAGGCGGGCCGCCGGCAGCGCCCCGGGCTCGGGGCCGGCGGGTGGGCGGGGGGCGGCAGGTGGGCGGGGGGCGGCTCCCGGCGGAGGGGCCGGGTGCAGGGGTGTGGGAGCCGCGGTCGCGGCGGAGGCGCTGGTGGGCTGAGAGGTCATGTCGGTCGTCCAGGGGAGAAGGGCCGGGAAGGGAGGAAGCGGCGCCAGTCGATCATTTCAATAACTTTCCGTCAACCCCATGTTGTCTTGGTGGGGGACTAGCCTGTCGGGATGGACGAAGCAGAGCGGCAGGCCCGGGCGGTGCTGGCGGCGGCGTCGAAGGTGGTCGCCCTCACCGGCGCCGGCATCTCCACCGACAGCGGCATCCCCGACTTCCGGGGCCCGAACGGCGTCTGGACCAAGGACCCGGCCGCCGAGAAGGCCTCGACCCTCTCCCACTACGTCAGCGACCCCGAGGTGCGCCGGGCCGCCTGGCGCAACCGCCTGGACTCGCCGGCGTGGGCCGCCGAGCCCAACGACGGCCACCGCGCCCTGGTCGAGCTCGAGCGCCAGGGTCGGTTGCACACGCTCGTCACCCAGAACATCGACGAGCTCCACCAGCGCGCCGGGTCCGATCCGGCCCTCGTGGTCGAGGTGCACGGCACCATGCGCCGTGTCTCCTGCCTCTCCTGCGGCGAGTCCGCGCCGATGGAGCGCGCCCTCGACCGGGTGCGGGCCGGCGAGGAGGACCCGGCCTGTCGGAGCTGCGGCGGCATCTTGAAGTCGGCGACCATCTCGTTCGGGCAGTCCCTCGTCGCCGAGGACATCGACCGGGCCTTCGCCGCGGCGGAGGCCTGCGACGTGCTGCTCGCCGTCGGGACCAGCCTCACGGTGCAGCCGGTGTCGCGCCTCGTGCCCACGGCCAAGCAGGCCGGGGCCGCGGTGGTCATCCTCAACGCCGAGCCCACCCCCTACGACGGCCTCGCCGACGCCGTCGTCGCCGGCTCCATCAGCGAGGTGCTGCCCCGGCTGGTGGCCCGCGACTGACCACCCTGCGGTGGCCCGGGCTGGGGAATGCCGGGGCTGGTCGAAATGTTGACCGGATCGGTAGCATTTCGAACCCACGTCGCCAACGGGCGACCGTCGCCGAACCCGAGGGACCCATGGCCACCTTCCGTGACCTGCTGAACCAGACCAAGGCACAGATCCGCGAGGTCGACACCGCCACCGCGGACGATGCCCGCCACGCCGACGGCGCCGTGCTCCTCGACGTGCGCGAGCCCGACGAGTACGAGCAGGGCGCGGTGCCCGGCGCGCTGCACATCCCCCGCGGCAACCTCGAGAGCAACATCGAGGGCCGCGTGCCCGACCGGGCCACCCCGCTGCTCGTGATGTGCGCCGGCGGCGTGCGCTCGGCGTTCGCCGCCAAGACCCTGGCGGAGCTCGGCTACACCGACGTGGTGTCGATCGCCGGCGGCTTCAACCGCTGGAAGGACGAGGGGCGTGACTGGAGCACCCCGCAGACCCTCACGCCCGAGCAGCGCAACCGCTACCAGCGTCACCTGCTCCTCCCCGAGGTCGGCATCGAGGGCCAGCTGAAGCTCCTCGACGCGAAGGTGCTGCTGCTCGGTGCCGGCGGCCTCGGCTCGCCCGCCGCGCTCTACCTCGCCGCCGCGGGCGTCGGCACGCTGGGCATCGTGGACATGGACGTCGTCGACGAGTCCAACCTCCAGCGCCAGATCCTCCACAACATGGACCGCATCGGCGACCGCAAGGTCGATTCGGCCAAGAAGACCCTCACGGCCATCAACCCGGACGTCAACGTCGTCACCCACGACCTCCGGCTCAACGCCGACAACGTGGTCGAGATCCTCAGCCAGTACGACGTGGTGGTCGACGGGGCCGACAACTTCCCCAGCCGGTACCTGCTCAACGACGCCGCGCTGAAGACCGACACGGTCGTCGTCCACGGCTCGATCTTCCGCTTCGAGGGCCAGGCCACCGTGTTCAAGCCCTACGACGGCCCCTGCTACCGCTGCCTCATCCCCGAGCCGCCTCCGGCCGACCTGGCGCCGTCGTGCGCCGAGGCCGGCGTCCTCGGCGTCCTGCCGGGCATCATCGGCTCGATCCAGGCGCTCGAGGCCATCAAGGTGATCCTCGACCTGGGCGACAGCCTGTCGGGCCGCCTGCTGGCCTACGACTCGCTGGAGCAGTCGTTCCGCACGTTCAAGGTGAACCGCGACCCGAACTGCCCGGCGTGCTCGCTGTCGCCCGACGACATCGTGATCGCCGAGTACGACGACCTCTGCATGCCCCACGCGCACCCGGCGACCTGAGGTCGTCCACCACCAACTAACATCGCCTCCTTGCTCGAGCGCATCGGAGCCGTGGCGGCTCGCACGTGGCACGATCGCCGGAGCCGGAGCTTCGCCATGGCCGTGGTGGTGGCCTTCGGGCTGCGCCTGGCGTGGGCGATCTTCGCCACCGGCCCGGTGTCGAGTGACCTCTCGGACCCCGCCCAGTACCTGAGCTACGCCGAGCGGTTCTCCGGGCTCGGGACCCCCGAGCAGTTCGGTGAGCCCACGGCCTTCCTGCCACCCGGCTACCCGCTGTTCCTCGCGCCGCTGTCGCTCCTGGCGCGCAACACCGGCTGGATCAGCGTGAACTTCGCCGCGTCGCTGGCCAACGTGGTGCTGGCGACCCTCACGGTGGTGTTCACCGCTCTCCTCGCCGAACGCTGGATCGGGCCGAAGGCGCGGAACCCCGCGGCGTGGATCATGGCGGTGGCCGCGGGCCAGATCTACTACACGTCGGTGGTGATGTCGGAGACGCTCTTCGCCACCCTGACCACCGGGCTCCTGCTGGCGGCGACGGTCCTGGTGTGGAAGGGCCGGGACGCCTCGGCGCGCTGGCTCGTCGCCTTCGGCCTCGTCATCGGGTTCGCCGCACTGGTGCGCACCCCGGGGGTCATCCTGCTCATCGCGCCCGCGCTGGTGCTGCGGGCCACCACCGGGGCCTGGCAGGGCGCGGTGCGCTCCTTCGCGCTGGCCTTCGTGGGGATGGTGGTGGTCCTGGCGCCCTGGACCATCCGCAACGCCGTGCAGATCGGGGTGGCCGTGCCCATCTCCACCAACAACGCCGCCTTCCTGTGCACCGGCCACCACGACGGGGCCACCGGCCTGTTCGACGACACGCCGGAGGGCCTGCGCTACTGCTACACCGGGTCGCCCTTCGACGAGGGGAACGCCGATGAGGCGCGCTGGTACCGCTCCACCACCTCGAACGCCATCTCGTGGGCCGTGCGCCACCCCGTGGACGAGGTCCGACTCACGCTGTGGAAGACCTATGACACGATGAGCGACGACCGTGAGGCGCTCAGCGATGCCGAGGACTTCGGCAGTCGCCCGCTCTTCGAGGAACGGGTTCGGGGGATCTACGTGACGCTCGCCAACGCCTGGCACTGGTCCGTACTGGCCTTCGCCGCCGCCGGCCTGGTGTGGCTGCGGGCCTGTCGACGGGCACTGCCGCTCTGGGTGACCGCGCTGATCATGCTCATGGCGGTGTGGGGCGGTCTCGCGCTCTCGCGCTACCACCACCCGATCATGCCGTTGCTGGTGGTGTTCGCGGCCGCCGTCGTGGTGGCGGTGCGCGGCACCGTCCTCGACGGCCCGACGCAGGACGCGGTCACCGAGACGGTCGCCGCTCGACAGGAGGCGATGGCGTGAGCGCACCCAAGGTGCTCCTCACCGGCGGTGCCGGACAGTTGGCCCAGGCCTGCGCCCCGGCCTTCGCGGCCGAGGGTTGGGACGTCACCGCGCTCGACATCGACGAGATGGACATCCGCGACCGCGACCTCGTGTTCGCGACGGTGAGGTCCCTGCGCCCCCAGGTGGTCCTCAACCTCGCGGCGATCCGCGACGCCGACCAGTGCGAGGTCGATGTCGACCTGGCCTGGGCGACCAACGACACGGCGGTGCACACGCTCGCCGACGCCTGCACCGACGTGGGCGCCCACCTCACGACGATCTCGAGCGACTACGTGTTCGACGGTGAGCACGACGTCCCCTACGTCGAGAGCGACCCGGCCCGCCCGCTGTCGGTCTACGGAGAGACGAAGCTCGCCAGCGAGACGGTGGTCGAGCAGGGCTTCACGGCCGTCCGGACCGCCTGGCTCGCCGGGCGGTTGGGCGCCAACACCATCAAGACGATGCTGCGCCTGGCGGCCAACCCCGACCAGGCCATCTCGTTCGTCAACGACCAGGTCGGCAGCCCCACCGTGGCCGAGGACCTCGCCCCGGTGCTGGTGCGCCTCTCGTCCGAGCGCCGACCCGGGGTGTACCACGTCACCAACCAGGGTCAGGCGTCCTGGTACGAGCTCGCCTGCCACGTGCTGGACTCGGCCGGGTACGACCCGGCCCGGATGGGCTCGATCAGCACCGCGGAGCTCGATCCTCCCCGGGCCGCCACCCGGCCGGCGTACTCGGTGCTGGACAACGCCGGCCTCCGCCGCGACGGCATCCCCGCCCTGCCCGACTGGCGGGACGCCGTGCGCAGCCTCGTCGAGGACCTCATGGAGGACGGCGGCTACCTGCGCTGAGCCGCCGTCGTCGGCCCCCGCCGTGCCGTGGTCGGGCCCGGAAGCGGGCGGCCCGGGCCGTTGGCCGGGAAACGATCACGACTACCATCGGCCTCCATGGCGAAGGCGATGCTGATCAACCCCTCGTACGCCCGTACCTACGGGTCGAACGAGGGTGGGCTCGCCTTCCCCGTGTACCCCGTGCTCAACCTCGCCGCGCTCGGCGGGGCGGTGAAGGCCCGAGGCCACGAGCTCGAGATCCTCGACCTCTCGTACCGCATCTACGACGCCGAGATGGTGGCGAGGGAGATCGAGCGGGCGCAGCCCGACGTCGTCGGCATCACCGCCACCACACCCCTCGCCAACCAGATGCGCGACATCTCCTTCCTGGTGAAGGACCGCTTCCCCGACATCGTCACCATCGGCGGCGGTGCCCACCCCACGGCGCTTCCCGTCGAGACGATGCGCGAGTCGGCCCTCGACCACATCGCCAGCGGCGAGGCCGACTGGACCGTCGCCGACCTGTTGGACGGCAAGCGCGCCGAGGACATCCCCGGGGTCTGGTGCCGCCATGGCGACGAGATCACCTCCACGCCCGGCTCCGCGCTCGTCGAGGACCTCGATCTGCTGCCCATGCCCGCGTGGGCCGACTATCCGCTCGAGTCCAACGCCCGGGTCACCCGCCTCGTGGTGCGTCAGCGCCCGGTCACCACCATCGAGTTCTCCCGAGGCTGCATCTACACCTGCGACTTCTGCGGCTCGAAGAACACCATGGGCCGCGGCTACCGCAAGAAGTCCCCCGAGCGGTGCGCCGAGGAGATGGCGTACGTGCAGAGCCTCGGGTACCGAGAGGTCACCCTGGTGGACGACATCTTCACCACCGACAACGACTGGGCCGCCGCGGTGTGCGAGGAGATCATCCGCCGCGACATCAAGGTGGGCTGGACCTGCAACAACGGCATCCGCGTCGACAGCGCCAACACCGAGCTCTTCACCCTCATGAAGCGGGCGGGCTGCTACCGGGTCTACTTCGGCTTCGAGAGCGGCAACGAGGAGGTCCTCAAGGCCTTCGGCAAGGGCGGCCGGGCCAGCCTCGAGAAGGGCATCGACGCGGTCGAGATGGCCCGCGAGTCCGGCCTCGAGCCCAACGGCTTCTTCATGGTCGGGCTCTCGGGCGACACCGAGGAGTCGATGCAGGACACCATCGACTACGCCCGCACCGTCCGGCTCGACACCATGAAGTGCGGCATGTGCGTGCCCTACCCGGGCACCCCGATGTTCCGTGACCTCCAGCGCGAGGGAAAGATCAAGACCTTCGACTGGGACGCCTACACCGTCTACAACAACGCCGAGAACATCTTCGACCACCCCACGCTGCCGTGGTCGACCATCACCGACTACTTCCAGAAGTTCTACCGTGAGGCCTACCTCAAGAACCCGAAGTACCTCTGGCGGCGCGCCGTGTTCATGGTGCGCAACGGCGAGATCTTCTGGAACATCTACTACACCTTCAAGTTCTGGCTGATGCTGTTCGGCAAGCCGAAGGTGCGCGAGACCGAGCGCTACGGCTACGAGGACCAGTGGCGGCCGCTCGACACCGAGCCCGATGCCGACGTCACCGAAGTGGTCGTGCCCATCGTGCGCCGCAAGGGGACGGCCTTCAACCGCAAGCGCGCGGCCGCGTCCTGATCCGGGGCGCTCCGGTGGCCTCGGAGGCGGGCCGGTCGACCGCTAACGTCGTCCCCGCGTGAACACGTCGCCCTCACTCGTCGCGCGCCTGCGCGCCCGGAACCCCCTCCCGTCGGGCACCACCACGGTGGGCGTGGGCCTCGTCGTGAACGGCGTGATGGCCTTCGTGTTCCTGGGTCTGACCGCCCGGGTCCTGGGCGCCGAGGCCTTCGCCCCCCTCGGGGTGCTGTGGGCCAGCATCTACATCGTGGGGCCCGGCTTCTTCCTGCCCCTCGAGCAGGAGGTCGCCCGGGGCCTGGCCAACCGGTGGGCGCGAGGCATCGGCACGGGCACGCTCGTGCGCCAAGCGGGCACCATCGGCGCGGCCCTCGTGGCCCTGTTGCTCGTGCTCACCGCGGCGGCCTCGGTCTGGCTCCTGTCGCACCTGTTCAGCGACGAGGTCCTCATCCTGTTGGGCTTCGCCGTCGCCCTGCCCGCGTACGCCCTCGCGCACCTCATCCGGGGCGAACTGGCCGGCCTCGGGCGCTTCCGGGGCTACGCCGTCTACTTCGGGGCCGAGAACACCGTGCGCTTCGCCGGCTCGCTCGTGCTCGCCCTGGTGGGGGTGAAGGTCGCCGGTCCGTACGGCGTGGTCCTCGGCGCCGCCCCCTTCGTGGCGGTGTGGCTGGCCTTGGCGGGGGAGAAGGACCTGACCTCCGAAGGCCCGGACGCTCCCTGGGACGAGCTCACGTCGGCGCTCGGTTCGCTCCTGGCCGCCTCCGTGTGTGCCGCCTTCCTCGTCAACGCCGGCACCCTCGCCGTGGAGGTGTTGGCCGACGACTCCCAGGAGCACGAGGCCGGGGTGTTCCTCGTCGGCCTCACCATCGCCCGGGTGCCCCTGTTCCTCTACCAGGCCGTGCAGGCGTCGCTCCTGCCCCACCTCTCGGCCCTCGCCGGCGCCGGCCGGTACAGCGAGTTCCGCGGCCGGCTCGGTCGGCTGCTCGGCGCGGTGGCCGCCCTCGGTGTCGTCGGCACCCTCGTCGCGTTCCTCATCGGCCCCCCGGTGATCCGCCTGCTGTTCGGCCCGGAATTCGACCTCACCCGCCGCGACCTGGCGCTGCTGGCCGCGGGCAGCGCCTCGATCATGCTGGCCACGGCCCTCGGGCAGTCGCTCATCGCCCTCTCGTCGCAGCGCAGGGTGGCCCTCGGCTGGTTCCTCGGCGTGGTGGCCTTCCTCACCTTCGTGGCGCTCGGCAACGACCTGTTCCTGCGGGTCGAGCTCGGGATCGTGGGCGGCTCCCTCGTGGCCGCCGTGGCCATGGGCCTGTTCACCCGGCAGCGGCTCCGCGAACACCTCCGGGCCATGCCCCACACCCTCACGCCGCTCGACGAGACGGGGTGAGGGCGCGGCCGCGCCCTTCACATCTTCTGCTAGGACGACCGATGGTGTACGAGATGTCCCGCTGTCCCACGCCCCGAGTGCTCGTCCGCGCCGCCGTCGCCGGTGTCTCGGTCCTCGCCCTCCTCACCGTCGCCGGGTGCGGGGTGCAGCCCGACCACACCGCCGACGCGCAGGAAGGTGCGGCCGAAGCGTCGCTCCCCACCCTCCCGCCGGTCGAGGAGCGTCTGCCGGAGAGCTACGACGCCGATGGCTGCCTCGTGCTGGAGGAGGGGCGTGACTGCGGCGCCACCGCCGACGACCTCGACGAGGCCCTGGCCGGCGACGACACCTTCCGCACCCTGGCGGGCTTCCACGGGCCCCTCTTCACCACCGACGTGAGCGCTGGGGCGCTCGCGGTGCTCGCCGACACGGTCAGCACCTCCGGTTCCGGCCCGTGGCAGGCGCAGGGCCTGGTCCGCAACGAGACGACCAGCCCAGCGCTGGCGCCGACGGTGACCGCGGTCCTGCGCGACCGTGCCGGGGCCGAGCTCGACCGCGTCGAGGCCGTGGCCCTCGTCGCGCCGCTGCGGTCGGGTGAGCCGGCCCCCTTCGTGCTCGATTCCGAGGTCGACGCCGCCGCGGTGGCCTCGGTCGACTGGTCGGCCGCCGACGCCGGCGGGTCGCCCCCGCTGGGTACCCGCGACCTCGAGCTGAGCGTGTTCTTCACCGAGCCCGGAGGTGTCCGGGAGCCGTTGGACACGTACCTGTACCAGGAGGAGGGCCCCGGTCCCTTCCCCATGGTGCTCCTGGGCTCGCTGACCGTCCGCGCGGACGTCGACGCCCCCGAACCCGCCGTCGTGGCCGCCTGGCTCGGCGAGGACGGTCGGGTACGGGCGGTCTCGAGCGCCGCCGCCGTCGGCCCCGGCGGTGCGCCCGTCGCGCGCTTGGCGCCCGGCGGGATCGGCGACTTCGCCCTGACCGTCGAAGGTGACGTGGCGGGCCTCGAGGGTGCGCCGATGCTGCTCTGGGGGATGAGCGCGTGAGGCGCCATCTCCTCGCCCTGGTCGCCGGGCTGGTCGTCATCGCCGGCAGCCCGTTCGCGCTCGCCGCGTCGCCGACCGCGCCGGTGGCCGAAGCCCGGTCCTGGGGCGACGACCCGCTCGACGAGGTCTACGCCGCCGCCAACGCGGTCGATCGCTGCGGCCTGCCCCGTGACGCCTTCGTCGCCGCGATGCTGGCCCCCTCCTGGCCCGAGACGGGGGCCTCGGGGAACCTCTCCCCGTCGCCGATGACCCTCAGCCGGTGGGACAACCAGTCGGCGCTGTACGCGTTCGGCAACGCCGGCACGCCCTACCGCCGGGCCTTCTGGCACCCCGGGGTCGGGCTCTGGCAGTACGACTCGGCCGGCCTCGGGGCGCCGTTCACCGCCAGCCAGCGGGCCGACATCCGGGTCATGGCCACGGCCATGGCCCAGACCATCTCCGCCCGGTACTGCGGGGCCACCGGCTCGGTGCCCGATCGACTCAACCGGGCGTGGCTGCCGTGGCACGGCTGCAACGAGAACCGGTGCCTGGCCATCTGGATCGAGATCTACAACATCAACACCCAGCGCCTGCGGGACGTCGTCCGGGACGCGGCGGTGTCCAACACCGGTGGCGTCGTGCAGCGCACGTGCCGTGGCCCGGGCGCCTCGGGCACGTTCGCGTGCTGGCGGATCGATCCGGCCAAGGCCGAGGGCTACGGCGCCGGCGGGGTGGGCTGGGCGAGCCCCTCGTCTTCGGCCCCCGCACCCCTCACCGCGCCCTTCTACACCTACGCGGCGGGCGGCTACGAGTACCGCCACTGGCTCCGTTCGGACACCGGCTACGGCAGCGGCGTGTGGGCGAGGCGCCCGCTCGGCCAGAACGCCCGCACCAGCCTCCAGTGGGCCGGCGGTGAGTCCCTCTGCGACGTGTCCAGCGGCGCCGGGGCGTGTTGTCCGCTGCTGCCCGGGTCGCGTAGCTGCATCCCGGTGAGCGTGGCCGGCAGCTACCAGCCGGTCGCCGGCGACTACAACGGCGACGGCGTCGACGACATCATCTGGTACGCGCCCGGTGGGGCCACGGACTACCTCTGGCAGGGCACCGTGTACGGGCGCTTCGTGGGTCGGGCCATCACGGTGAACGGGACCTACACCCCGGTCGCCGGAGACTTCGACGGCAACGGCACCGACGACGTGCTCTGGTACAAGCCCGGTGGCAGCGGACCCGACGACGTCCTGTGGCGGGGAAAGCGCAACGGCACGTTCCGAAGCTCCGGCGTCCGGGTGGGCGGGGACTTCCTCCCGGCCGCCGCCGACTTCAACGGCGACGGGCGCGAGGACATCTTCTGGTACGGCGACGGTCGGGCGGCCGACTACGTCTGGTTCGGGACGGCCCGCGGCTTCACCAGCAAGGCCTACACCCAGGACGGCACCGGGCTGATGCCCCTGGCCGCCAACTACGACGGCGACGAGCGGGCCGACGTGTTCTTCTACGGCGCCGACGGGATCGCCGACTCGGTCTGGTACGGGAACGCCGGCCGCTCGTTCCGGAAGAAGGGCGAGCCCCAGATCGGCGGCAGCTACCTGCCCGTGGCCGGCCGCCTCAACCGGGGCCGCCGAGCCGACATCCTCTGGTACCGCCCCGGAACGGCGGCCGACGTCCTCTACCTCGGAGCGCCCGGCCGCACGTTCGAAGGCCGCAGCGTCGACATCGACGAGGTCTTCGTGCCCTTCGCCGGCGACTTCAACGGCAACGGCGTCGAGGACGTCTTCTGGTACGGCCCCGGCGGCGCCCGCGACGCGCTCACCCTCAACGGCTGAGGCGGGCGTTCAGGGGTGGTCGGGGCGGAGGGGGTCGGCGGGGCGGAGCACCCGGAGGCGGCCGGCGGCGTCGGCGGGGGTGGTGACGACGTCCAGGCCGTCCTGGTGGGCCAGCCAGGCCCGGTTGCGCTCGTGGAGGTCGTCGGCGGGGTCGTAGCGGTTGAGCAGGACCACGATCGGAACCCGGCACCCTGACGCCAGCGCCTCGACGGAGAGGCGCACCGAGTTGATGGTGCCCAGCCCGGCGTCGGCCACGAGCAGGACGCTGTCGGGGGCCAGCGCGGCGGTGAGGGCGACGCCGTCGCCGTCGCCCTCGTTCGCCAAGGGTGAGCGGACGCCGCCGGCCAGCTCCACGAAGCCGATCTCGGGGGCCGGCGTGGGCCACGAGGACGACGCCGCCACGAGATCGGCCAGGAAGATCGGCGGTCGGTCGAGGGCGGTGGCGGCCATCGGGGGGGCGAGGGGCACGGGATAGCACTGGTCGGGCGCGCAGACGTCGTCCTCGGCCTCGCCGGTGGCGCCGGCCAGCACGGCGGCGTCGGTGGGATAGGGGTCGTCGGGGTCGAACGACTGGGCCGGCTTGCGGGCGCCCACGGTGACGCCGGCCGCCCGCAGGTGCTCGATGATCCGAGCGGCGCACCACGTCTTGCCGACCTCGGTGCCGGTGCCGGCGACGACCACGAGACGATCCGGCCGGGACGTCATGGCGTGCACCCCAGCTCGTCGAGGGCGACGGCGAGGGTCTCGACCTGCTCGTCGGTGTGGGCCGCGGACAGCGCGATGCGGAGGCGACAGGTGCCCGGCGCCACCGTCGGGGGTCGGATGGCGGGCACCAGCAGGCCCCGGTCGAGCAGCGCGGCCGCCACGGCCAGTGCCCGCTCCTCGTCGCCCAACAGCACCGGGATGATGGGGGAGGGGTGGCCGGGGAGGAGCCGGTCGATGTGGCGTCGCAAACGGGTGCGGAGCCCGTCCCCCTCCGGCGAGCGCACGATGGCGAGGGCGGCGGCCGCGGCGGCGGCGTCACCCGGCGGGGTGGCGGTGGTGAAGATGAACGACCGGGCCGTCGAGGTGAGCAGCTCGACGTAGGCACGCGGCGCCGCCAGGAAGCCGCCGAGGGACCCCAGGGCCTTGGACAGCGTCCCCACGACCACCACGTCGAGGCCCGAGAGCCGGGGCGTGGCCGGGCCCAGCACGGCGTGGGCCTCGTCGATCACCAGGAGGGCGCCCCGGTCGGCGCACACGGCGGCGAGGTCGTCGACGGGGGCGACGTCGCCGTCCATCGAGAACACGGAGTCGGTGACGACCATCGCCCGGCCAGGGTGGGCGTCGAGGAGCGCGGCGACGTGGTCGACGTCGCCGTGGACCGACACCGCCACCTGGGCGCGGGCCAAGCGGGTGCCGTCGATGATCGACGCGTGGTTGAGCTCGTCGCTGATGATCAGGGTGTCGGGGTCGGCGCCGAGGGTGGCCAGGACGCCGAGGTTGGCGGCGAAGCCCGTGCTGAACAGCAGCGCCGCCTCCGTGCCCTTCCATGCCGCCAGGTCGGCCTCGAGGTCCCGGTGGACGGGGCGCGCTCCGACGATGAGCCGGGCTGACCCCGACCCGGTCCCCAGCTCGGCGGTGGCCGAACGGGACGCCTCGATGACCGCCGGGTGCTGGGAGAGACCGAGGTAGTCGTTGGAGGCGAAGGAGACGACCGGTCGGCCGTCGGCGCTCAACGTGGTCTCGGGTCGCCCGCCGTCGAGGTCACGGACCTCCCGGCGGCGTCCCGACGCGAGGACACCCTGATTCCGCTGGTGCACCCACTCGTCCCAGGCCGAGCGTGCGGGCATCAGCCGGGCGAATCGCCCATGGAGACGTCGGTGATGGCCTCGACCAACGTGGCCACGATGCGGTCGACCTCGTCGGCGGTGGTGGTCAGCGGAGGCATCACCACCACGACGTCGCCGAGGGGGCGGATGAGCACGCCCCGGGCCACGCATCCGGCGCTGACCCGACGCCCCCACCGCAGGCCGTCCGTGGGCGGGGCCAGCTCGATGCCGACCATCAGGCCCCGCTGGCGGACCTCGGCCACGCCCGTCAGGGGAGCGATCCGCTCCGCGAGCAGCGCCGCCAGCTGGGCGGCCCGGGCGGTCACGTTGGCCAGCACGTCCCACTCGTCGAGCAGCTCGAGGTGGCGGAGGCCGACCGCGGCGGCGAGGGCGTTCCCGCTGTAGGAGTGCCCGTGGTAGAAGGTGCGCTCGCTGAGGTCCTCCCCGAGGAAGGCCGCGTAGACCCGGTCGTTGGCCACCGTGGCGGACTGGGCCAGGTAGCCGCCGGTGATGCCCTTGCCGAGGCAGAGCAGGTCGGGGCGCAGGCCGGCCTGCTCGCAGGCGAACAGCGTGCCGGTCCGGCCGAAGCCGGTGGCCACCTCGTCGCAGATCAACAGCACGTCGGCGTCGCGGCAGGCGTCGCCCAGTGCGGCGAAGACCTCCGGGGGCTGCACGTGGATGCCCGCCGCGCCCTGCACCAGCGGCTCCACCACCACGGCGGCGAGCCGGTCGGCGTGCTCGCGCACCAGGGCGCAGGCGGCCTCGATGCAGCCGGGCTCGTCGAAGCCGGGGGCGCGCAGGACGGGGAAGCGCAGCGGGTCGAAGACGTCGGTGCCGAACCCGCCGGCGCCGATCGACAGGGAGCCGACGGTGTCGCCGTGGTACGCGCCGCCGAACGCGAGATAGGTGTCGCGGCCGGTGACGCCCTGGTTGGTCCAGAACTGGAAGGCGATCTTCAGGGCCTGCTCGACCGCGGCGGCCCCGTCGGAGGCGAAGAGGAGGTGCGGCCCGTCGACGGGGACCCGGGCGGCCAGTGCCTCGGCGAACTCGATCACCACCCGGTTGCCGTTGCCCAACATGGTGGAGTGGGCCACCCGCCCGAGCTGGTCGACGGCGGCGGCGTCGAGCTCGGGGATGCGGTGGCCCAGGGTGGTGACCCACAGCGACGAGATGGCGTCGAGGTAGCGCCGGCCGTCCACGTCGATCAGCTCGCGGCCCTCGGCCCGCTCGACGATGATCGGCGAGTTGTCGGCGTACGCCGCCATCTGGGTGAAGCCGTGCCACACGACCGCGGCGTCCCGGGCCACCCAGTCGTCGTGCGCGCCCGGGGCCGTCCCGCCGTCGCTCACGACTGCAGCGTCTTCACCAGGCGGGCGAGGGGCTCGCGGTAGTCGGGGAGCAGCTCGAGCCCCGACAGGCGCAGCGCGGCGTTGTCGAGCACGGAGTTCGCGGGCCGGTGGGCGGGTCGGGGCGGGTCGAGGTCGGTGGTGGCGATGGGCCGGACGCGGTCGGGGTCGAGACCCGCGGCCTCCATCACCGAACGGGCGAAGGCGTACCAGCTCACCGCCCCCTGGTTGGTGACGTGGAACACGCCGGGGCGCCGGCCCACGACGAGGCGCACGATCATCGAGGCGAGGTCGGCGGCGTCGGTGGGGTGGCCGTGCTGGTCGTCGACGAAGTGCAGGGTCTCCTGCTCGTCGGCGATGCGCAGGATGGTCTTGACGATGTTGCCGCCGTGTTCGCCGAACACCCAGGACGTGCGCACGACGGTGTGGCCGGGGTCGAGCTCGCGCTCGCCCGCCAGCTTCGAATGCCCGTAGACCGACTGGGGCGCCGTGGGCGACCACTCGTGGTACGGCGTGGGTGAGGTGCCGTCGAAGACGTAGTCGGTGGACAGGTAGCAGACCCGGGCGCCCACGATGCGGGCGGCCTCGGCGACGTGGCGGGTGCCGAGCGCGTTGACCGCGAAGGCCCGGTCGGGGTCGCTCTCGCAGTCGTCGACCGCGGTCCAGGCCGCGGCGTGCACCACGGCGTCGGGCTCGACCGAGGTGATGGCCGCCAGCACCGAGTCGCGACTCGCGACGTCGAGCCGGGCCCGGTCGCAGGCCACGACCTCGTGGCCGGCGAAGGCCTCGACGAGCTCGGTGCCGACCTGGCCGCCGGCCCCCGTGACGAGGACCCTCACGGGCGGGTGCCGGTTGCGCCGCTCCGGGAGCGGGCCATCAGCGCAGCTTCTCCCACCACGGCCGGTTGTCGCGGTACCAGGCGACCGTCTCCTCGAGGGCCTCGTCGAGGTCGCGCCGGGGTGCCCAGCCCAACGAGCGCACCTTCGTGCAGTCGATGGAGTAGCGGCGGTCGTGGCCGAGGCGGTCCTCCACGGGGCGGATCATGGACTCGTCGTGGCCGAGCAGGGCCAGGATCTTCATGGTGAGCTCGCGGTTGGGCAGCTCGTTGCCGGCGCCGATGTTGTAGATCTCGCCCACGGTGCCCTCCCGGCGGACGAGGTCGACACCGGCGCAGTTGTCCTCGACGAAGCACCAGTCGCGCACGTTCATGCCGTCGCCGTAGAGCGGGACCTTCTCGCCGTCGAGCAGGTTGGTCACGAACAGGGGGATGACCTTCTCGGGGAACTGGTAGGGCCCGAAGTTGTTCGACGAGCGGGTGATGATGACGGGCAGGCCGTAGGTCTCGTGGTACGAGAGGGCGATGAGGTCCGACCCGGCCTTCGAGGCCGAGTAGGGGGAGCGGGGCCCGAGCCGGTCGGTCTCGCGGAACGAGCCCACGTCGATCGAGCCGTAGACCTCGTCGGTGGAGATGTGCACGAACCGCTCCACCTCGAGGTGGCGGGCGGTGTCGCACAAGACGTTGGTGCCGTCGCAGTTGGTGCGCACGAACGTGTCGGGGTCGACGATCGAGCGGTCGACGTGGCTCTCGGCCGCGAAGTGCACGACGACGTCGTGGCCGGTCATGGCCTCACGGACCGCCTCGCGGTCGCAGATGTCGCCTTTGACGAAGTGGAAGCGGCCGCCGTCGTCGAGCCCGTCGAGGTTCTCGAGGTTGCCCGCGTAGGTGAGGGCGTCGAAGACCGTGACCTCGTCGTCGGTGGACCCGAGCACGAGGCGGACGTAGTTGGAACCGATGAAGCCGGCGCCGCCGGTGACGAAGAGCTTCACGACGCTCAGGTGCGCAGCGCCGCGTGGGGGCGCAGGGCAGGGTCGAGGTCGGCGCGACGGGGGTTCTTCTTGTCCCGCTCGCTGAGCACGGGCTCGGCGACGCCCCAGTCGGCCCCGATGGCGGGGTCGTCCCAGGCCACGCCGAGCTCGTCGGCGGGGTTGTAGTAGCCGTCCACCAGGTAGGTGATGGTCATGTCGGTGAGGGCGGCGAAGCCGTGGGCCACCCCCGGCGGGATGAACACGCCCTTGTGGTCCTGGCGCTCCCCGGGGGGCGCCCCGAGGTCCAGGGTGAGGGTGGCGCCGTCGGTGGGGCTGCCCACCCGCAGGTCGTGCAGGACGACGCGGGCGAGGCCGTTGGGGACGTACCAGTAGTCGGCCTGGTGGAGGTGGTAGTGCAGACCCACGACGGCGCCCTGCTGGCGGTCGCCTCGGTTGCCCTGGATCATCTCGCGGCCCAGCGGGAACCACGAGCGGCGGTAGGTCTCCACGAAGAAGCCGCGGTCGTCGCCGTGGACGTCCGGGGTGACGTGCATCACGCCGGCGATGACGTCGGATTCGGTGATGGTGGGCATCGTTACTCCAGGTCGATTCGGGAATGGTCGCCGAGCATGAGGCGGGTGGCACGCGGGCGCTGGCCCGAGCGCTCGACGACCACCTGACGACCGATGAGGGAGTCGGTGAGGCCGGAGATGCCGGCGATGCGGCTCTCCTGGAGCACCACCGAGTGCTCGAGCTCGGCGTCTCGGATCTCGCAGTCCGAGGACACCGAGGTGTACGGGCCGATGTAGCTGTTGACCACCTTGGTGCGCTCGCCGATGACGACGGGGCCGCGGATGGTCGAGTTGATGATCTCGGCGCCCTTCGCGACCTCGACCCGCCCGTGGAGGTGGGAGTGGACGTCGACGTCGCCGTGCACGGCGGACTGGATCCGGTCGAGCACGAGGTAGTTGCACTCGAGGAGGGGGTCCTTCTTGCCGGTGTCGATCCACCAGCCGTCCAGCACCTCGTGACGGACGCGGTGGCCCTGGTCGATGAGCCACTGGATGGCGTCGGTGATCTCGAGCTCGCCCCGCGGCGAGGGGGCGATGGACTCGACGGCCTCGATGACGTGGTGGTCGAAGAGGTAGACGCCCACGAGGGCGAGGTCCGACGGGGGCACGTCGGGCTTCTCGACGAGGCGCAGCACCTGGCCGGCGGCGTCGACCTCGGCCACGCCGAACTGGCGGGGGTCGTCCACCTGGGCGAGCAGGATCTGGGCGACGGGCGCCGGGGTGGTCTCGCCGAGCGTGGGCGTGCGGGAGCGCTCCCGGTCCTCTTCGAAGCGGTCGACGAACTCGGTGAGGCCCTGCTCGAGCATGTTGTCGCCGAGGTACATGACGAAGTCCTCGCCGGCGAGGAAGTCGCGGGCGATGAGCACGCAGTGGGCGAGGCCGAGGGGCTCGTCCTGGGGGATGTAGGTGATCGAGAGGCCGAACTCGGAGCCGTCGCCCACCGCGGCGCGGATCTCGTCGCCCGTCTCGCCGATGATGATGCCGACGTCGGTGATGCCGGCGGCGGCCATGTCCTCGAGGCCGTAGAACAAGATGGGCTTGTTCGCGATGGGCACGAGCTGCTTCGCGCTCGTGTGGGTGATGGGGCGCAGGCGCGTTCCCGCACCACCCGAGAGGATCAGACCCTTCACGGCGGCTGAGGTTACCGGGCGAACCACCTGGGGGTTCATTCCCGGGCCGGGGAGCGCGGCTACCGTTGGCGTCCAGCGCCGGGGGTCGGACCCGACCGTGCGGGCCCGCGCCACACAGCTCAGTGGTGGTTTCCATGTCGTTGGCTCGTTCGCTCCCGTCCCTCCGTGGCACCCGTCGGCGCCGCGCCGCCCTGTGCGGCACCGCGCTCCTGGTGGCCGTCGGGCTCGCCGTGCCGGGCGCCGCCGCCCAGGAGGCGCGACCGGGGGCGCAGGCCTCGGCCGGCAACCAGGGCAGCCTGGCGACCGAATCCGCCATGCGGACCGACACCGTGCAGCCCGCGCTCGACGCCGTGCCCGTCGCCGACGCGCCCGCCCCGGTCCTCGACGGCGAGCAGCCGGCCGGCCCCGAGGAGGGCGCCGGCACCCGCATGGTCACCGCCGAGGAGGCGGTCGACGAGTTCGTGCTGATCGGTGCCGGCTTCCGCTCGGCGTCGGGAGGCGAAGGCCAGGTGCGGGTGCGCACCGACGGCCGCTGGGGGCCGTGGGCCGAGCTCCACCTCGACGACAGCCACGGTGCCGACCCCGCCGCGCCGGAGTCGGCGTCGGTGGGGGAGGCGCAGCGCACCGGTGCCCCCGTCAGCGAGCCCGTGGCCGTCGGCCGGGCCGACGCCTACCAACTGGACCTGCCGGGCGACGCCACCGACGTCGAGGTGTTCCTCGTGCGCGAGACCGGCGAGCCCGTCGCCGTCGACGGGGCCACCGAGGCCATGGACACCGGCACGGGCAGCGCCGCTCCCGAGGCCGCCGGGGAGCCGGGGGTGCGGTTGCGGTCGTCGTGGGGCGCACGCCCGTACCGCGGGACTCCCGACGTGCACCCCTACCTGCGGCGGGCGATCGTGCACCACACGGTCAACACCAACTCGTACAGCCCGGCCCAGGTGCCGAGCCTGCTGCGCTCGGTCCAGGCGTACCACCAGGACGCCCGGGGCTGGGACGACATCGGGTACAACTTCGTCATCGACCGCTTCGGCGGCATCTGGGAGGCGCGCGCCGGCGGCATCCGCAACGCGGTGATCGGCGCCCACGCCATGAACAACAACACCGGCTCGGTCGGGGTCGCCTTCCTCGGCGACGCCACCAGCTCGGTCACCTCGGCGGCGGTGACCTCCTACGGGCGCCTCATCGGGTGGAAGCTCTTCCTCGGCGGCACCCGCCCGTCGTCGTCCAACATCGTCGGCCACCGCGACGTGGGCCAGTCGTCCTGCCCCGGCAACGCGCTCTACGGCCGACTCGGCACCATCCGCAGCGCCGCCCGGGCCAAGTTCGACGAGCTCGTCGGCCCGGGGCGCTTCACCGGCCGCCAGGTCGCGGTCAACGGCACCTTCGTCCCTCTCGCGGGCGACTTCAACGGCGACGCCTACGACGACGTCCTCTGGTACGGCCCCGGAGCGGCGCCCGACCGCCTCTGGCTCGGCACCGCCAACGGCTTCGTCAACCGCACCGTGGGTGTCGGCGGCACCTACCGGCCGGCGGTGGGGGACTTCAACGGCGACGGGCGCAGCGACGTGTTCTGGTACGGCCCGGGCGCCGGCGCGGACTCGGTCTGGTACGGCCGCACCGACGGGACGTTCCTGTCCAAGGCGTTCACCGTGGGGGCCGACTACCAGCCCCTCGCCGGCGACTTCGACGGCGACGGCGAGAGCGATGTGCTCTGGTACGGCGCCGGCGGCGCCGTGGACAACCTCTGGCGCGGCACCAGCAGCGAGAACTTCACCGACGACGACGTCACCGTGAACGGCACCTTCACCCCGATGGTGGGCGACTTCAACGGCGACGACCGCTCGGACGTGTTCTGGTACGGGCCCGGCGCCGCCACCGACACCGTCTGGTACGGCGAGGTCAACGGGTTCGTGGGCAAGTCGGTCACCGTCAACCGCAACGCGGTGCCCCTCGTCGCCGATTACACGGGCGGCGGCACCGACGACGTCCTCTGGTACTCGCCGGGCGGCGCCGCCGACACGATGTGGCTGGGCACGACCACCCGGGCGTTCACCTCACGCGCCGTCACCGCCAACGGCACCTTCGACGCCCCGTTCACCGGCGACTGGAACGCCGACGGCCGCGGCGACCTGTTCTGGTACGGGACGGGCGGGGCGACCGACAAGCTCTGGCTCGCCCTGACGTAGCCGCCCGATAGGTTGGTCCGCCGTCATGGCTCCCGACCCCTCACCCGCGCCCCGCGTGCGGGCCGTGGTGCTGAACTTCAACGGCGGTGAGGACGTGGTGCGCTGCGTCGACTGCCTCGAGCACCTCGACTGGCCGCAGGACCGCCTCGAGGTCGTCGTGGTGGACAACGCCTCGACCGACGGCAGCGTGGCCGCCCTGCGCGAGCGCTTCCCTCGCGTCCAGGTCATGGACTCCGGCGGCAACCTCGGCTTTCCGGCCAACAACCTGGCCATGCGCGACCCCGGCGACGCCGACTACGTGGCCCTGATCAACCCGGACGCCTTCGTCGAGCCCCAGTGGCTGTCGCCGCTGGTCGAGGCCCTCGAGGCGGACCCGCAGGCGGGCGCCGCCACCGGCAAGATGCTGTTCGCCCCCACCTTCGTCGACGTCGAGATCGAGAGCCCGGTCTTCGTGCCCGGCGCCGGCGGCGACGTCCGCGAGCTCGGCGTCCGCGTCAGCGGTGTCGAGGTGGACGGCAAGGACGAGATGGCCAACGCCCAGTTGGTGGAGGGCTTCCACGGCCTCGAGCACGGGGCGCCGCCGGAAGGGCTGTTTCGCTGGTCGTCCGGCCGGGCCTCGGTCCGTGTCCCGGTGGCCCCGGGGGCCACCGTGGGCGGGACGGCCCGCCTGCGCCTCGCCGCCGAGGCCCCCAAGCAGGTGACCCTCCGCTCGGGCGACCACTCGGTGGACGTGAGCGTGGGCACCGAGGCCGGCTGGGCCGAGATCGCCCTCGCCGGCGAGCCCTACGACGTGATCAACAACGCCGGCTCGCAGCTGGTCGAGGGGGGCTACGGCGGCGACCGTGGTTTCCTCCAGCCCGACCGAGGGCAGTTCGACGAGCCCGCCGAGGTGTTCGCCTGGTGCGGCGGCCAGGCGCTGCTCCGCCGCCGCTACCTGGACGAGGTGGGCGTGTTCGACGAGCGCTTCTTCCTCTACTACGAGGACACCGACCTCTCCTGGCGGGGGCGGTCGCAGGGTTGGCACTACCTGTACCGGCCCGAGGCCGTGATCCGTCACCTCCACGGCGCCAGTGCCGGAGAAGGCTCCGCGGTGTTCGCCCACTACGTCGAGCGCAACCGCCTCCTCGTGCTGACCAAGAACGCGCCCGCCCGCCTCGCCGCCAGCGCGGCCTTCCGCTACCTGCTCAGCACCGCCTCGTACGCCCGCCGCGACGTGGTCGGCCCGATGCTGCGGGGCCGACGACCCAACACCGTCCTGGCCAAGCGGCGCCTCAAGTCCTACCTGGCGTTCCTGCGCCTGCTCCCGGCCATGCTCGTGGAGCGCCGGCGGCTGCAGCGCCACCCCGTCGTGGCCAGCGACGAGATCGTCCAGCGCTGGACCGTGGCACCGTGAGCACGGCGGGCGGGCAGAACGGCCCCACGGAGCGTCGGCGGACCGTCGCGGTCTACAACAAGTACTGGAGCACCGGAGGTGGGGCGGAGAAGTACGGCGGCCTCGTGGCCCAGGTGCTGGCCGCGGACAACGACGTCGTGCTCCTCGGCCCCGAGGACTTCGACATCGACGCCCTCGCCGACCGCCTCGACCTGGACCTGACCGGGGTCACCAACCGGGTCATCGCCGAGCACCTCGGTGCCCTGCGCTGGGCCAGCCACGAGTACGACCTGGTCGTCAACGTCTCGTTCATGAGCCACGAGGCCGTGCGGTCCCGCCACAGCATCTACATCGTGCACTTCCCCGCTGAGGTCTCGAAGGACCTCAGCTCGGCCCAGAAAGCGGTCATCGGCGCGCTGGGGGGCATCGTGCGGTCGAGCTCGGTCAACACCGGCTTCGGCGAGGGCTTCTACCCACCCGAGGGTCGCCGCCCCCGCTACTTCTGGGCGTCGGAGGACGCTTCGTTCTACGTCGAGCCCCACGCCGACCGTCCCACCCCACTGCGGCTGGTGTTCTGCCGGCGTCGCCCGGCCGGGCTCGACCCGGCCGAGATCGCGGTGGACGTCGACGGCAGCGAGATCGCCCAGCTCACCCTCGACCCCGGGGCCACGGCCTTGGAACGCCGCCGCAAGACCAACCTCGACTTCGAGCTCCCGGCGAGCCCGACGCAGGCGCCGGTGAAGGTCACCGTCCGGGTGGCCAACCCCTTCGTCCCCGCCGAGGTGCTGGGAGGCCCCGACGTCCGCAGCCTGGGCGTGGCCCTCGCCGCCATCTCCACCGGACGGGGTCTCAAGGCCAAGATCGGCGCCCAGCTGGGCGCGTGGCTCCCGCTGCTGCACCGCGAGCCGCCGTCGACCGACTTCATCGCCAGCTACGACGCGGTGGTGTCCAACTCCGAGTTCACCCGCCGCTGGGTGCAGCGCTACTGGGGCACCGACAGCACCGTGGTCTACCCGCCCGTGACGATGCAGGCTCGTGGCGACAAGGAGAACGTCATCCTGGCCGTCGGGCGCTTCTTCGCCGCCGAGGCGGGCCACTCCAAGAAGCAGCTGGAGATGGTCGAGGCCTTCCGTCGCCTCGTCGACCGGGGCCTCGAGGGCTGGACGCTGCACCTCGTGGGCGGCTGTTCCGCCGTCGACCGGCCCTACCTCGAGCAGGTGCAGGCGGCCGCCGAGGGCCTGCCCATCGAGCTGCACGTCGACGCCCCGGGCGACGAGCTCCGCGCCCTGTACGCCAAGGCCTCGATCTACTGGCAGGCCACCGGGCTGGGGGAGGACCCCGAGCGCGACCCCGACCGCCTCGAGCACTTCGGCATCGCCACGGTGGAGGCGATGTCTGCCGGCGCCGTGCCCGTGGTGATCGGCCTCGCCGGCCAGATCGAGATCGTCCAGCCGGGTGTGTCGGGCTTCCACTTCGCCACCCTCGACGAGCTCGTCGAGCGCACCGAGGCCGTCGTGGGCGACGACGAGCTGCGGGCGAGGCTGTCCGAGGGTGCCGAGGCCCGGGCCCGGGACTTCTCGGTCGACGCCTTCACCGAGACCTTCGGCGTCGTCGTCGACCGGGTGGTGGGCGGCGGCTGACGCCTCTCAGCTGCCCTTGACGCACTCCCACGTCAGGAACATGTACGCGGGAAGGAGGCCGAGGCGCCGGGCGGTGGCGTCGTCGGCGACGGACTCGAGGTCGTCGCGGATCACGCCGGCGGTCATCGAGGTGACGTCGAACTCCTTCGAGGTGTCCTCGGGCCACTCGGACGCGCCGCTGTCGAGGTACGAGAGCCAGCCGTCGGTGGCGAGCAGCGACGAGGTGAAGCCGTGCTCGCGGAGGGTGGCGGTGAGGTCGAAGCCGAAGCGCCAGAAGACCGGGGTGTTGTCGCCGTGGAACTCGGGCTCGACCGGGGGAGCGGTGACTCCCTGGAGCACGGGCACCTGGAGGTACATGCGGCCCCCAGGGGCGAGCACGCGGTGGATCTCGTCGAGTGCCTTGGCCGTCTCGGGCACGTGCTCGAGCACGTGGGGGGTGAGGATGGCGTCGAAGCTCTCGTCCGGGCGGTCGATGGCCTGGAGGTCGAGCTGCACGACGCCCCGGTGGGCGCGTTCGTCGTAGTCGCTGCACGTGTAGTCGAACCACCCGGCCATGGCCCGGCGGTAGTCCTCGCCGAGGCGGGGGCTGGTCTCGAGGACCCGGGCGCCGAGCGACTCGGGCGTGCGGGCGACGTAGCAGTGGAAGAGATAGCGGTCCCGCGAGATGCTGCCGCACTGCGGGCAGTTGGCGGCCTCGGAGTGGAAGCGGCCGGCGAAGGCGTCGCCCGTCCAGCGGCAGATGTTGCACCAGACGGGGGCGGCCTCCTCGGCCGGCGAGCGGGGCGCCCACGGCGAGGGCGGGGCCTCCGACCAAAGGGGCGGCTCGGGTGCCGCGACCGGCGAAGCGGGCGCCGTGGGCGTGCCGGTCAGCTTGCGCTTCACCCGGCCGAGCGTCGAGCGCAGTGAGGTCGTGCGAGAGGCCATGGGGATCACCCCACTCGCTGGCGATGGGTCGGGTCAAGCCCGCCCCCCATGATTCCTCGCCGGAGGTGTCCGGTGGTACGCTCGCGGTTCGCCCGTGCGACACCGTTCGGCCCGTCGCCGTTCACCACCCCGTCGCACAGGCTCGTCACGTCTGGAGGCGTCACCCACCCATGTTCGCGTACCTCGATCCCGGCACCGGCAGCATCGTGCTCCAGGTGATCGTCGGCGGTTTCGCCGGCCTCGCCGTGTTCTTCAAGATGTTCGGCCGCCGGATGATGTTCTGGAAGAAGGACAACGAGCTCACCGAGGGCGAGGGCGACACCAGCGCCGACGCCGAGCCCACCGCCGACGCCGAGCCCGCCACGGTGCCGCCCACCGAGGCCGCCAACTAGGCCCACGCCGGCCCGCCGGGCCGTTCGCCCGGCGACCGAACCAGACATGACCACACCTCCTGCAGATCCGGGGTCCTTCCGCGACCCGATGAGCCGCGTGTTCGTCTCCGACGACGCCGTCATCCGCTCCCTGTCGGGCGACGCCCTCGCCGATTACGAGGCCGCCGCCGCGTCGACGTTCTTCGCCAAGGCCCTCGCCGACGGCCGCATCGTGGGCACCGAGCGGGTGCCCGACGACGAGGTCGCCGCCCTCGTCGGTGACGACGGCCGTTGGGAGGCGGCGCTGCGCCACGACCGCATCCCGTTCCTGTCCTACCCGTACGAGTGGACCTTCGAGATGCTGCGCGACGCGGCCCTGCTGCAGCTCCAGCTCACCCGCCAGGCCCTCGACGAAGACGTCATCACCAAGGACGCCACCTCCTACAACGTGCAGTTCGTCGGCGCCCGCCCCACCTTCATCGACGTGGGCTCGTTCGAGAAGCTGCGCGCCGGCGAGCCCTGGTACGGCTACCGCCAGTTCTGCGAGCTGTTCCTGTACCCCCTGATGTTCCAGGCCTACAAGGACCTCCCCTTCCAGCCCTGGCTGCGCGGCTCCATCGACGGCATCACGCCCACCGAGGCGCGTTCGGTCATGGGCTTCCGGGACCGGTTCCGCAAGGGCGTGTTCACCAACGTCTACCTCCAGGCGGCGTTCGAGAACCGCTATTCCGACACCGACTCGGACGTGAAGAAGGACCTCGGCAAGGCGGGCTTCAAGAAGGAGCTCATCGCCGCCAACCTGGACAAGCTCACCAAGCTGGTCAGCGGCCTCAAGTGGAAGCGCTCCGAGTCAACGTGGTCCGGCTACAGCGAGCGCGGCCACTACACCGATGCCGACCTCGACGGGAAGACCGCCTTCGTCGACAAGGTGGTGGGCCGCACCCACCGTTCGATCGTGTGGGACCTCGGTGCCAACGACGGCCACTTCTCGCGCCTCGCGGCGAAGAACTCGGACTACGTCGTCGCCGTCGACGCCGACCCGCTCGTGGTCGACACGCTCTACCGGGCGCTGCGCGAAGAGGGCAACACCACCATCCTGCCCCTCACCATGGACCTCTCCAGCCAGTCGCCCGGCCTCGGGTGGCGCGGCAAGGAGCGCAAGGCCTTCACCGACCGGGTCAAGCCCGACGTCGTGCTGTGCCTCGCGGTGATCCACCACCTGGCCATCACCAACAACGTGCCGCTGCCCGAGTTCGTGGCCTTCCTTGCCGACGTCGGCAGCGAGGCCGTCCTCGAGTTCCCCACGCCGGACGACCAGATGGTCAAGCGCCTGTTGAAGAACAAGCGTGAAGGTACGCACGACGATTACACGGCTACGGTCCTCGAACGTGCGTTGGCCGAACACTTCGACATCGTCGAGCAGACGACGCTGCCGTCGGGGACCCGGATCCTGTACCACCTCACTCCCCGCTGAGCGTCGGGCGTGACCGACGCAGCTGAGCCGGGCGGCACCGACCCGTTGGGGTCGGTCCCGTCGCCCGACGCTGACGTCGGCGAAGCGAAGGCGCCCCGCTGGCGCCGAGTGGCCCGGCGCCTCAACCTGCGCGAGATCGTCCGCCACAACGGCCTCGTCCTGCTGGCCCTGTGGGGCCTGGCGGTGGCCCAGCCGGTGCTCGACCTGTTCGGCAAGAACCCCGAGTTCTTCGTCGCCAACTCCCTCAGCAAGTACGAGGTCGCCGCGTTCGGCGTGGTGATGGCCCTCGGGGTGCCCCTCGTGCTGATCGCCGTCGAGGTGGTGGCCTACGCCATCCACCGGAGCCTCGGTGTGGCGGTGCACGTCGCCCTCGTGTTCGGCCTCGGGGCGTTCTTCGGGCTCTACCTCGCCCGTCAGCTCGGGGTCTCGAACGACGTCCTCAGCATCGGCGCGGCCCTGGCCGCCGGCGGTCTCATCCTCTACGGCGAGCGGCGGGTGGCGGGCGTCCGGCTGGGCCTGCACTACCTGGCCTTCGCTCCCGTGGTGTTCCTGGCCTCGTTCCTGTTGTTCTCGTCCACCTCGAAGCTCCTCACCGAGGAGGAGGCGGTCGCGGCCACGGGCGTCACCATCGGTGAGCCCGCGCCGATCGTCATCCTCCAGATGGACGAGCTGCCCGTCGCCTCGTTGATGACCGAGGACGGGACCATCAACGCAGAGCGCTTCCCCAACTTCGCCCGGCTCGCCGACGAGGGCACCTGGTACCGCAACGCCACCTCGGTGTCCCCCAAGACCACCGACAGCATCCCGGCCATGTTGAGCGGGCTGATCCCCGAGCTCGGCGCCCTGCCCACGTCCGCCGACCACCCCCGCACGCTGTTCACCCTGCTCGGCGACCAGTACGAGCAGCACGTCACCGAGCCGGTCACCAGCGTCTGCCCGGACACGGTGTGCGTGAACCGCGCCGGCCAGGAGAAATTCCAGTACCAGCGCAGCCGCCAGGCCCTCCTCGACGCCTCCGTCGTGTACTTCCAGGCGACGCTCCCGCCGTTCCTCCGCGAGGGGCTGCCGGCGGTGGACCGGGCATGGGGCGGCTTCATCGAGGACGCCAACGTCGAGGCCGAGGACCCCAACGCCGCCCTCGACCCGAGCGGGGGCGCCGACCAGAGCGGCTCGGCGCCGAGCACCGACCCGTCCTACAAGTGGAAGGCCCTCGGGCCCCAGGGCTGGGCGCCGCGCTACCAGGCCGGGTTGATGAGCGAGATGATCGACGGCATCGTGCCCGGCGAGCGGCCGGGCCTCCACTTCGCCCACGCCACGTTCCCCCACATCCCCTGGCTGCTCAGCCCCGAGGGCTACCAGTACGTGGTGTCCGACGCCCGCTTCGTGCCGGGCCTCGAGAACGGCGGCATCTGGACCGACGACAACGACTACCTGGTCCGCCAGGGGTTCGCCCGCCACCTGCTCCAGGTGGGCTACATGGACAGCATCGTCGGCGACATGATCGAACAGCTGGAGTCCCAGGGCCTCTGGGAGGACGCTCTCGTGGTGGTGCTCTCCGACCACGGCGTGGCCTTCACCCCCGGGGAGAACTTCCGCAGCCCCCGCGCCGCCACGGTGCACGAGATCTACAACATCCCGCTGTTCATCAAGTACCCCGGACAGACCGAGGGCGAGATCAGCGACGTGAACGCCCTGAACCTCGACGTGCTGCCGACCATCGTCGAGGCCCTCGACATCGACACCGACTGGGAGTTCGACGGTCAGTCGCTGCTCGGCGACGGGCCCGACCGGGACTCGAAGCCGACCTACTGGGACGTCGGCCCCGACGAGGTGCCGGTCGACTTCGACGGGGTGATGGAGGTGGTCGAGCGCGACCACGAGTACCTCCCCAACGGTGACGACTGGCTCGGTGTGTTCGGCCAAGGGGAGTACGCCGACCTCGTGGGCGAGGACGTCGAGGACCTCGACGTGCGGGGCGGCAGCGGGCGGACCTGGACGAACGACCAGCAGGAGCGCCTCGCCGACTGGCAGCCCGACGCCGACGGACTCGCTCCCATGCTGTTGGCCAGCTCACTCGAGGCCGACGGCGGTGCCGTTCCCGACGGCGGCGTCGTCGTCGTCAACGGCCGGGTCGCCGGCGTGGCCGGGGACTTCCACGAGGGCGACGACGGCCGCATCGCCTTCAATGCGCTCATCTCCGAGGAGATCCTGCAGCGCGGCGCCAATGACGTGGTCCTGCTTTTGCCGACGAGATCCGGCTCCCGGCAGTTCGAGACTGCAACACTTTCGTGATGGCGGACATGGCCGCACCCGGGACGGCCCACGTGGCCGATCGCGTGCCGGCCGAACGCGCGGGCGCCGGCGTGCCCTGGACGCGGCGCGTCGCCGCCCGCCTCGAGCTGCGGCGGGTGCTGGGCTACGACGCCCTCTCCCTGCTGGCCCTCTCCGGCCTGGCCGTCGCCCAGCCGCTGCTCGACCTGTTCGGGAAGAACCCCGAGTTCTTCGTCGCCGCCGAGGCCACCCGGGGCCAGGTGGTGGCGTTCGGCCTGGCGATCGCCTTCGCCATCCCGCTGCTTGGTGTGCTCCTGGAGCTCGTGGCCCACGCCATCGGCCCCCGGGTCGGCGCCGTCGTCCACGCCGTGCTCATCGGCGTGCTCGGCACCGCCTTCGGCGCCACCGTCGCCCGCCAGTTCGACTTCTCCTCCAACCTGCCCGTGGTGGGCGTGTCGCTCGCCATCGGGGGCGCCATCCTCCTGGCCGAGCAGCGCAGCAAGGCGATGCGCCTTGGGCTGCGGTACCTGGCCCTCGCGCCGGTGCTGTTCCTCGGGCTCTTCCTCCTCACCTCGGGCACCTCGCGCCTCCTGTGGGAGGACGAGGCGCAAGCGGCCACCGGCGTGGCGGTCGAGGACCCCCGTCCGGTCGTGATGGTGGTCTTCGACGAGTTGCCGGTCGCCTCGTTGATGGGCGAGGACGGTCAGATCGACGCCACCCGGTTCCCGAACTTCGCCCGCCTCGCCGACCAGTCCACGTGGTTCCGCAATGCCACGTCGCTCTCGCCCAACACGCCCGGCAGCGTGCCGACCATCGAGAGCGGCCTCGAGCCGGCGCCGGGAGCCCTCCCGACGTCGATCGACTACCCCCGCAACCTGTTCACCCTGCTCGGCGGCAGCTACGACATGGACGTCACCGAGACGATCACCCAGCTGTGCCCGACGACGGTGTGCGTGCGGGTGGAGGAGGCATCGGCCGAGGGGTGGCTGCCCGGCCTCGGTCGGGCGCTCGAGGACGCCTCCGTCGTGTACGGCCACGCCACGCTGCCCCCGAGCCTGCGAGAGGGCCTGCCCGGGGTGGACCAGTCCTGGGGCGGGTTCATCGAGGACGCGGGGGACCCGGACGACATCGACGGCGGTGGGCCCACCGCCACCACCACACCACCGGCCACGACCGCGACCACCCGACCGGGCATCAACGACTTCATGACGGCCCGCAACCAGCAGATGTCCGCCACACAGCCCCACGGCACCGGCGAGCTGCTCCGGCGCATGAGCGAGCGGGTGGGCCCCGAGACGGAGTCCCGCCTCTACTTCGTGCACGACGGCCTGTTCCCACACTTCAACTGGCTCACCACGCCCGACGGCCGGACCTACCGGGGCAAAGGCGGCCCTCCCGGGTCGGTCGACGGCGACTGGGGGAACGACGAGTTCCTGATCCGCCAGGCCCAGCAGCGCCACCTGCTCCAGGTGGGCTACGCCGACACCCTCCTCGGGGGGCTCATCGACCGGCTCGAGGAGCAGGGGATCTGGGACGACGCCGTGGTGGTGGTCACCGCCGACCACGGCATCTCCTTCACCGCCGGCCAGCCCAAGCGCACGCCCACGGACGAGATCGTCGACGAGATCTACCGCATCCCGGTCTTCGTGCGGGTGCCCGGCGAGCGCGAGGGCGAGGTCGACGACACCAACGTCTTGAACACCGACCTGCTCCCGACCCTCGTCGACGTCCTCGGCATCGACACCGACTGGGAGTTCGACGGCCGCTCCCTCTTCGGCGACGAGCCGCCGCCGGCGGACAAGCCCGTGTTCTACGCGTCCGGGCCCGACGACGTGTCGAGCTCGCTGGACGGCCTCTTCGCGGTGGTCGAGCGCAACCACGAGCGGTTCCCCGAGCCCGGCTGGCGCGGCGTGGCGGCGGTCGGTCGCCTCGGCGAGTACGTCGGGCGCCCGGTGAGCGAGCTGACGGTCTCGGCGGTGGACTTGGTCGACCCCGATGCCCGCTGGCGCCTCGAGCACCCCGAGCGCTTCCAGGGCCTCGCCGCCGAGGGCGGCTCGGTCCCGCTGGTGATCAACGGCACCCTGGCGTTGGGCGCCGGCGCCGAGCCGTACGAGAGCGCCCTCGTCGTGTTGAACGGCACCGTGGCCGGGGTCGCCGGCGACTTCGAGCCCGAAGGCGACCACTGGACCTTCAGCGCCCTGCTCGACTTCCAGCAGTTCCAGGAGGGCGACAACGAGGTGGAGCTGCTCCTCGTGGGCGGCGGCGGCGGCGACGCCCCCACCTTCCTGCGCGTCCCTCTGGCCTGATCCCGGAGCGGTGTGCTCGGTAGGATCGAAAGGAGACAGCCGGCGGAGGGAGTGCTCGTGAAGGGCAAGCGAGGGGCGTTCGTCCTCCTGCTCGGTCTCGTGGCCGTCTCGCTCGTGGAGGCTGGAAAGGCGACGGCCGCCGGCCCGCCGACGATCGAGCGGGTGAGCGTCAGCGACGCCGAGGCGCAGGCGGGTGGGGAGTCCCGCGACACGCCGGCGATGTCGGCGGACGGACGATACGTGGCGTTCACCTCCGGCGCGCTGGACCTCGAGCCGCCGCCGGTGGGCCAGCCGCGCGGCGTCTACGTGCGGGACACGATGCAGGGGACGACCGAACGGATCAACGTCACCCACGACGGCGGGCCCGCGAATGACGTGACGGACTTCGACGTCGGCATCTCCGCCGATGGCCGCTTCGTGGTGTTCACGTCACGAGCGTCGAACATCGTCCCTGGCGACACCAACGGGAGGCTCGACGTGTTCGTCCGCGACCGCCAGTTGCAGACCACCGAGCGGGTGAGCGTCAGCAGCACGGGCGTCGAGGCGGCGGCAGACTCCAACCACCCGGTGATCTCCGCCAACGGCCGGTTCGTCGCGTTCGGCTCGTACGCCTCCACCTGGTCGCCAGAGGACACGGACACCAAGAAGGACTTCTACGTCCGTGACCGGGTGGCCCGGACCACGTCTCTGGTCAAGGTTCGTCCCTCCGGGGTGAGCCACAGCGTCAACTACGAGGCGGTGACCTCCATCGCCGATGACGGACGGACCCTTGCCCTGTATACCGACTCGAAGCTCAGGTCGGACGACACGAACGGCCGGGTCGACGCCTACCTCATCGACCTCGTCGCCCACACGAACCTCCCGCTGAACCGATCGGCGACGGCGTTCGGCAACGGCCGGTCCTCCAACGCGCAGGTCTCCGCCGACGGGCGCTACGTGGTGTTCGAATCGGAGTCGTCCAACCTCGTGACGGACGACACCAACGGGACGGGGGACGTCTTCGTCCGGGACCTGGTCGCCCAGGAGACCACGCGTGTGTCCGTCAACGGTGCGGGCGGTCAAGGCAACGGCCACTCCGGCTATCCGGCCATCTCCGCGGACGGTCGTCACGTCGCCTTCCGATCGGCGGCGTCGAACCTCGTCGTGGACGACACGAACGCCGCGTTCGACGTCTTCGTGCGCAACCTGGCCACGGGCGCGACCCGGCGGATCAGCACCGACGCGGCCGGCGTGGAGGGCAACGGGGTCTCGGAGTCGCCCGTGATGTCGGCGGACGGCCGCGCCGTCGCCTTCACCTCGGACGCGACCAACCTCGTGCCCGACGACACCAACGCCACGACCGACGTGTTCCTCGTGCGGACCCCGGTGAGCGGCAACCCCGCGGTGCAGTTCACCAAGGCCGCCGTGCAGACCTCGGTGCTGGCCGGTGCGGTCATCGAGTACACGCTCACGATCGCGAACACCGGGGACGTGCCCCTGACCGGGATGGTGATCGCCGATCCCGCGGCCCTGGACTGCGCCGGCCCGGTGCCCGACCTCGCCGCCGGTGCCGAGACGGCGGTCGAGTGCAG
Organism: Acidimicrobiales bacterium; assembly: GCA_016794585.1. NCBI lineage: Bacteria > Bacillati > Actinomycetota > Acidimicrobiia > Acidimicrobiales > Acidimicrobiales bacterium. Next base: position 46,887 of record JAEUJM010000040.1, on the reverse strand, counting down.
CTACACGACGACACCCGACGACGTCGGCACCTACACCAACGTGGCCACGTTGGCCACCGAGGAGCTGCCGCCCGCCGCCTCGAACGCCGTCGGTGTGTCGGTCGTGGCCGCACCGGCGTTGGCGGTGACCGCGTCGGCGGATCAGGACGAGGTCTCCAGCGGTGACGTGATCGACCTGTACGTCACGGTGACGAACACGGGCAACGTGCCCGTGACGAACGTCGTCGTCGACGACCCCAGCGCACCAGCGTGCGCGACGACCGTCCCGTCGCTCGCGGTCGGCGCCGCCCAGGTGGTCTCTTGCGCATACACGACGACGCCCGACGACGTCGGCACTTACACCACCGTCGCCTCCGCCCGGTCGGACCAGACCCCGTCGGTCAGCTCCGATCCCGTCGAGGTGACGGTCCACATCCGACGCCAGCCCGATCTCAAGGTCCGTCGCCATGGCGGACCACGGATCGGTGACGACGTCTACGGCGGGGCCGCCGCCGACCAGGCGGTGGTCGTCGAGCGGCCGGCCGGAGGCGCGGCAGAATTCTTCTTCTCCGTGCAGAACGACGGCCACCGCGCCGACCGGTTCACGATCGACCGGGTTGAGCCGGGTCGGCGAGCGGTGCGCTTCTACGCGGGCCGCTCCGACCGCGACATCACCGACGAGGTGCTGAGCGGCACATACCGGACGGCCCGACTCGTCGTTGGCGCCTCGTCGACGATCCGCCTCGAGATGGCGGTGCCGCCGACGGCGGCGTCGGGGGCCGACCGGCCGGTGACGCTGCGGGCCACGATCTCCGGCTCGCCGGGGACAGTGGACACGGCGAGGGCGCTGGTGCACGTGCGCTGAGCGCGTGCCAGGGCGCTAGGAGGGGGCGTCGGGCCGGAAGGCGTCGAGGAGGCGTCGCGCCGCGGTCGTGGGGGAGAGGGTGCCGGCTGTCACCTGGGCCTCGAGCTCGGGCGCCAGCCTCACCACGGCGGGGTGGGAGTGCACCGCCTCGCTGAGGCGGGCCTGCACGTCGTTCCACATCCACGCGGCGGCCTGGCCCGCGCGCAGCTCGGTCAGGCGGCCCGACGCGGCCCAGTCCGCGCGCAGACCGGCCACGGTGTCCGCGACCTCGGCGATGCCCTCGCCGGCCAGCGACGAGCAGGCCAGCACGGGGGCGGCCCCAGCGCCTTCCTTCGGGCGCAACAGCTCGAGGGCGTGGCGGTAGTCCCCTGCGGTGTGGCGGGCAGTGGCGGCGAGGTCGCCGTCGGCCTTCGTCACCACGAGGACGTCGGCCAGCTCCATGATCCCGCGCTTGATGCCCTGGAGGTCGTCGCCGCCTCCGGGCCCGACGAGGAGCACGAACACGTCGACGAGGTCGGCCACCGTGCCCTCGGACTGGCCGGCGCCGACGGTCTCGATGATCACGACGTCGAAGCCGAAGGCCTCGCAGAGGGTGACGGCCTCGCGGGTGCGCCGGGCCACACCACCGAGGGTGGCCCCCGACGGGGAGGGGCGGATGAAGGCGTCCGGGCTGGAGGCGAGACCGGGCATGCGGGTCTTGTCGCCCAGGATGGAGCCGCCCGTGCGCTGGCTCGACGGGTCGACGGCGAGGACAGCCACCTTGTGGCCTGTCTCCACGAGGTGCAGACCATACGCCTCGATGAAGGTGGACTTGCCCACACCGGGGCTGCCGGTGATGCCGACCCGCAGGGCGCCGCCGGCGTCGGCCACCAACTCATCGAGGAGCGCGGCGGCGCGCTCCTGGTCGTCCGGGCGAGACGACTCGACGAGGGTGATGGCACGCGCCAGTGCGCGCCGATCCCCCGAGCGGATGCCCGCGGCGAGCTCGTCGACGCCTTGGGTCATCGTGCGCTCAGCCACTCAGAGCAGCGCGAGGACCTTGGCCGCAGCCTTGGGGATGTTGGTCCCAGGGCCGAAGATGGCGGCCACGCCGGCGGCCTCGAGGGCCTCGTAGTCCTGCGGGGGGATCACGCCGCCGCACACGACCTTGATGTCGGCGCCGCCGGCGTCGGCGAGGGCCTGCACCAGCTGGGGCACGAGGGTCTTGTGCCCGGCGGCCTGGCTCGAGACGCCTACGACGTGGACGTCGTTCTCGACGGCATCACGGGCCACCTCGGCCGGGGTCTGGAAGAGCGGGCCGACGTCGACGTCGAAGCCCAGGTCGGCGAACGCGGTCGCGATCACCTTGGCGCCCCGGTCGTGGCCGTCCTGGCCCATCTTCACCACGAGGATGCGAGGTCGGCGGCCCTCCTCCTCGGCAAAGGCGTCGATCTCGGCGCGGATCTGGGCGAAGCCCTCGTCCCCTTCGTAGGCGCCGCCGTACACCCCGGAGATGGTACGGACCTCGGCCTGGTGGCGGCCGAACACCTCTTCCATGGCCGCCGACATCTCGCCGACCGTGGCCCGGGCCCGGGCGGCGTCGACACAGAGGGCGAGGAGGTTGGCGTCGCCGCGGGCCCCCTCGGTGAGGGCGGCGAGCGCGGCACGGCAGGCCTCGTCGTCACGCTCGGCGCGGAGCCGCTCGAGGCGGGCGACCTGGCTCTCGCGGACCTTGGTGTTGTCGATGTCGAGCACGTCGACCTGCTCGGGGTGCTCGGCGACGTACTTGTTGACGCCCACGACCACCTCGTCGCCGCGGTCGACCCGCGCCTGGCGGCGGGCGGCGCTCTCCTCGATGGCGAGCTTCGGCATGCCCGAGGCCACCGCCTTGGTCATGCCGCCGAGCTCCTCGACCTCGTCGATGAGGGCGCCGGCCTTCTCGACCAGGGCGTTGGTGAGGGCTTCGACGTAGTAGCTGCCGCCCAGGGGGTCGACCACGTGGGTGACGCCGGTCTCCTCGGCGAGGATGAGCTGGGTGTTACGGGCGATGCGGGCCGAGGCGTCGGTGGGCAGGCCCAGTGCCTCGTCGAAGGCGTTGGTGTGGAGGCTCTGGGTGCCGCCCAGGACGGCGGCCATGGCCTCGTAGGCGGTGCGGATGACGTTGTTGTACGGGTCCTGCTCGGTGAGGGACACGCCCGAGGTCTGGCAGTGGGTGCGCAGCATCACCGAGCGGGGGTCCTTGGGGCCGAACTGCTGCATGCGCTCGGCCCACAGGATGCGGGCGGCCCGCAGCTTGGCCACCTCCATGAAGAAGTTCATGCCGATGGCGAAGAAGAACGACAGGCGGGGGGCGAAGGCGTCGATGTCGAGCCCGGCGGCGAGGGCGGCCCGCACGTACTCGAGGCCGTCGGCGATGGTGAAGGCCAGCTCCTGCTCGGCCGTGGCCCCGGCCTCCTGCATGTGGTACCCGGAGATCGAGATGGAGTTCCACTTCGGCATGTGCTCGGCCGTGTAGCCGATGATGTCGGCCACGATCCGCATGCTCGGCTCGGGCGGGTAGATGTAGGTGTTGCGGACCATGAACTCCTTGAGGATGTCGTTCTGGATGGTTCCGGCCAGCTGCTCGGTGGCCACCCCCTGCTCCTCGCCGGCGGCGATGAAACAGGCCAGGACGGGCAGCACGGCGCCGTTCATGGTCATCGAGACGGACATCTGGTCGAGGGGGATCGAGTCGAAGAGGATCTGCATGTCCTCGACCGAGTCGATGGCCACACCGGCCATGCCCACGTCGCCCTCCACCCGCGGGTGGTCGCTGTCGTAGCCGCGGTGGGTGGCGAGGTCGAACGCCACCGACAGGCCCTTCTGGCCGGCGGCGAGGTTGCGCCGGTAGAAGGCGTTGGACTCCTCGGCGGTGGAGAAGCCGGCGTACTGGCGGATGGTCCAGGGCCGGTTGGCGTACATGGTGGCCCGCACGCCGCGCACGTAAGGGTGGGCGCCGGGCAGGGTGCCCAGGCCCTCGACGCCCTCGAGGTCGGCCTCCGTGTAGAGGGGGGCGATGTCGATGCCCTCAGGGGTGTGCCACGTCAGCGTGTCGGGGTCGGCGCCCTTGAGGTCCTTGCTGGCGGCCGCCCGCCACTCGTCGAGCCGCGCCTTGGCCTGATCGGCGCCTTCCTGGTCCTGATCGTCCATGGGGCCAGCGTACGGTTTGGGGTGGTGCCGCCCGAAGTCGACCTCTTCGCCTTCGAGGGCGTCCGTCTCGTCGTCGACGGCGCCACCGTGCTCGACGGCGTCGATGCCCGCCTCCCCGACGACGGACTGACCGCCATCGTGGGCCCGTCGGGGTCGGGGAAGTCCACCCTGCTGCGCCTCTGCAACCGGTTGGAGGTGCCCACCGAGGGCACCGTCCGGTTCCGGGGCGACGACCTGGCCGCCCTCGACCCGCTGGCGCTGCGCCGGAGGGTGGGCATGGTGTTCCAGCGCCCCACGCTGTTCCCCGGGACGGTGGCCGACAACTTGGCGGTGGCTGAGCCGGCGATCGGTGAGGACGCCGCCGCCGACGCTCTGCACCGGGCGGGGCTCGACCGCTCTTTCCTGACCCGCACGGCCGACGACCTGTCCGGCGGCGAGGCTCAGCGGGCCTGCCTGGCCCGCACCCTGGTGACCGAGCCCGAGGTGCTGCTCATGGACGAGCCCACCTCGGCCCTCGACGCCGACAGCACCCACGTGCTCGAACGTCTCGGGCGGGACCTCGCCGACGCCGGCATCCCCGTCCTGTGGGTCACCCACGACCTGCACCAGGTGGACCGCATCGCCGACCGCCGCCTCCGGGTCGAGCAGGGTCGCGTGGTCGAGGGCGGTGACCCGACGTGACGTCGCTCGCGACGGTCCTCGCCGCGTCCTCGTCGGACCCGGCCGGCGACGTCACGTGGGCGGGCCTGGCCGCTTCGCTGCTGCTGGTGGCGGTGGCCGTCGGCCTGTCCTGGTGGCGGGGCTACGGCCTCGAGCGCTCGATCCTCTGGGCCTGCCTGCGCGCCATCGTGCAGCTCCTCGCCGTCGGCGTGGCCCTCACGGTCATCATCGACCCCGACGCCCCGCTGTGGCTGTCCTGGGCCTGGGTGGTGTTCATGGTCGGCTTCGCGTCGGTGGTCGTCACCCGCCGTGCCCCCGAGGTGCCCGGCCTCCTACCCATCGCCCTGGCGGCGACGGGCGCCGCCGCCGTGGTCAGCCTCGGGGTGATCTTCGGGTTCGGGATCTTCCCCGTCGAGGGGCGGGCCATCGTCCCGCTCGCGGGGATGATGATCGGCAACTCGATGACGGCCACCGTGGTCGCCTCGCGCCGGGTGGTGGGGGAGCTGGGCGACAAGCGCGACGAGGTGGAGGCCCGCCTCGCCCTCGGCCAGCCCTGGCCCGTCGCCTCCCGCCCGTACACCCGCTCGGCGGTGCGCACCGCCCTCATCAGCCAGATCGAGACCACCAAGGCCGTCGGCCTGGTCTTCCTCCCCGGCGCCATGACCGGCCTCATCCTCGCCGGCGTCGACCCCGTCGACGCGGTGCTGGTGCAGGCGGCGATCATGTTCCTCATCCTGGGCTCGGCGGCCACCACCGTCACCGTCGTGAGCATCGGCCTGACGAGAAAGCTCTTCACCCCCGACCACCGCCTCGTCCGCCTCACCCGCCGGGCGGGCTGAGCCGCACCGGTAGGCTGCCCGCCGTGGCGACCAGGCTCGTGATCATCGGTGGAGGGCCCGCGGGCAATCAGGCGGCCACCCAGGCGGCGAAGCTGGGCGCCGACGTCACCATCATCGAGCGCGACATCATCGGCGGAGCCGCCCACCTGTGGGACTGCATCCCCTCGAAGGCCATGATCGCCAGCGGCGGCGCCCTGTCGCAGCTGCGAGCGGCCCGGGGCATGGGCCTCACTGAGGTCACCGCCAGCCTCGACTCCGAGGCCCTGCGGGTGCGCAACGCCGACATCGAGGCCCGCCTCGAACGGTCCATCACCGGTCTGCTCGAGAGCCAGTCGGTCCGCCTCATCCGGGGCACCGGCCGCCTCGTCGGCACCCACGAGGTGGTGGCCGACACCGAGGACGGCCCGATCGAGCTCGAGGCCGACGCCATCCTGCTCAGCACGGGCAGCCGCCCCCGCATCCCCGAGTGGGCGCCCATCGACGGCGACCGGGTGCTCACCACCCGCGATGCGTACCCGCCGCCGACCATGCCCGAGCACCTCGTGGTGATCGGCTCCGGGGTCACGGGCGTCGAGTTCGTCCACATGTTCTCGTCGTTCGGCTGTGAGGTCACGCTGATCGTCAGCCGTCAGCAGGTGCTGCCCCGCAAGGACCCCGAGGTCGCCGCCGCCCTCGAGGAGAACTTCATCGAGCGGGGCGTGAAGCTGCTCATGGGCGCGCGCGCCGAGGGCATCGACGTCACCGACGAGGGCATCACGGTCCGCTGCGATGACGGTCGCCGCCCGAGCGGCTCGCACGCCCTGCTGGCCATCGGCTCGATCCCCAACTCCGACTCGCTCGGGCTCGAGACCGCCGGCGTGGTCACCGACGGCGGCTACGTCACCGTCGACCGCCACTGCCGCTCCAACGTCCCCCACATCTACGCCGCCGGCGACCTCTCCGGGAAGCTGCCGCTGTCGTCCGTGGCCTCGATGCAGGGCCGCAAGATCGCGGAGCACGTCATGGGCCTCCAGGCGAGGGCGCACAAGCACCTCGACTACGACAAGGCCGCGTCGGCCATCTTCACCGAGCCCGAGATCGCCGACGTGGGCCTGGCCGAGGCCGACGCCTTCGCCGAGGGCCGCAAGATCCGGGTCACCAAGGTGCCCTTCTCCTCCAACGCCAAAGCCCTCATCCTCGACGACCCTCGCGGCTTCGTGAAGATCCTCTCCGACCCCGCCACCGGGGTGGTGCTCGGCGGTTCGATCGTCGGCCGCAACGCTGCCGAGCTCATCTCGGTGATCGCGCTGGCGGTCACGGCCGGCCTGCGGGTGAGCGACATCCACGAGAGCCTGCTGGTGCACCCCGCGCTGGCCGAGGCGCTGGCGGAGGCCGCGGAATGAGCGGCGGGACGGGTGGGGCCGGCGAGGTGCCGGGCGACGACGACTCCCTCGAGGGGTGGGAGCGCGACTGGAGCGATCCCGACGAGGAGCTGGCCGCGCTCGGCGCGGACGAGGAGGGCGAGGTCCCCCTCGACGACGAAGGGCGCCCGTTGTCCGGCCGCGGCGCCATCGCCCCGGTCTGGCAACGGGCCATCGCCCGCCTCATCGACGTGTTCATCGTCTTCAACGTCGCCGGCCTGTTGACCGTCGTCGTGGTGAGCCCCGCCGAGGGGGACAGCAGCGTCCTCACCTTCATCGTGGTGCAGACGGTCTTCCTGGCGTGCGCCGGTGCCTACGAGGCAGGGATGGTGGCGTGGCGGGGCCAGACCCTCGGCAAGATGCTGCTGCGCCTCCGGGTCGTGCGTCGCTCGGACGGCGGTCGGCCCACGCCGGGCGAGTCGGCCGTGCGCTTCTTCCCGTGGCTGTGGCTGTTCGTCCCCTTCGTGGGGCAGTTCCTCTGGATCGTCATGTACCTGACCGCCATCCCCAACGCCCGCCGCCAGGGCTGGCACGACAAGGCGGCATCGACCCTGGTGGTGGTGGCCTGATGACCTCGATGGGCAAACGGCCGCCTGAGCCGCAGGTGCCGGCGGTGATCGACGAGGACGAGGACCGGCGGACCTACAACAGCTTCATCATCCTCGGCTCGGCGCGGTCGGGCACGACCCTGCTGGCCCAGTGCCTGAACGCCCACCCCCAGCTCGTCGTGCCCGACGAGACCGACTTCATCGTCCCCACGGCGTTCCTGATCGACCGCATCCCCGACCCGGTCCTCGGCCGCCGGCTGGTCACCGAGCTCATCTGCGGGTCGGCGCGCTACGCCGACAGCATCGGTCGGTACCTCACCCCCGACCGCGTGCGAGAGGTGGTCGAGCTGGCCGAGTACACCGTGCCCGGCGTGATCGTGTCGCTCTACAACGAGGTGGCGCGGGTGGCCGGCGTGCGGGTGGCGGGGGACAAGTCGCCCAACGACCTCCAGTTCATGCGCATCCTGCTCGACAACCGCCTGTTCATGTTCGTCAAGGTCATCCACATCGTGCGCGACGTCCGCGACGTGATGGTGTCGATGCACAAGCTGGGGTGGATCCCTCGCCTGCGCTACGGGTACCCCCGCTTCTGGTCCACGGACAACATCTTCGCCAGCAACCGCCTCCAGGGCTCGGACGAGCGCTACCACTTCCTCCGCTACGAGGATCTCGTGCGCGACCCCGAGACCGAGTTGGCGGCCTGCTGCGCCCACCTCGGGCTGGACTACGACCCCGCGATGGTCGACGTCGAGCGCCGTCAGCAGGCCTCGAACCACCCGGACATGCCCCACCACGCCCGCACGTTCGGCGCCATCGACCAGGCCGGGATCGGCGCCTACAAGGAGGCGTTCGACGAGGAGTCGCTCGCTCACGCGGAGCGCCTCGGGGCCGAGGGCCTACGTCGCTTCGGGTACCTGCCGTGAATGGTGGGCCGCCCGCGCGGTGCCGTAGCCTGTGACGATCATGTGTCGTTCAATCGAGGGCCGCGCCGCGGCCCGGGTCGGCTGACCCGTGGCCTCCGCGACCGCACCCGCCGGCGTCAAGCTCTCCTCGAAGCTCCCCTTCGTCGAGTTGTGGACGTACCGCACGCTCATCGTCAACCTGACCGAGCGCGAGTTCAAGGCGAAGTACAAGAAGAGCGTCCTGGGCTGGCTCTGGTCGCTCCTGAACCCCCTGTCGACGCTCGCGGTCTTCACCCTGGTCTTCGGCACCTTCCTCGGCGGCCAGGCGCCCGAGTCGGCCAACGGCACCACGCTCTTCGCGGTCTACCTGTTCTCGGGCCTCGTCGTGTGGAACATGTTCGCCAACACGGTGAACGGCTCGATCCAGGCGCTGAACATGAACGCCTCGCTGCTCAAGAAGGTGTACTTCCCGCCGGAGTGCCCGGCGGTCGCCAACGTGTTGGCGGTGCTGGTCCAGGCCACCATCGAGACCGGGATCTTGATGCTGGTCCTGATCCTCCTGGGGAACTTCTCGTGGACGTTCCTGCTCTGGCCGGTGCTCGTGGCCCTGGTCATCGCGTTCTCGATCGGGCTCGGCCTCGTGCTGAGTCTCGCCAACGTCTACTACCGCGACGTCGAGTACCTGATCTCCATCTTCATGCAGCTGCTCTTCTACTGCACCCCGATCGTGTGGAACGTGAACGTGGTGGGGGCGAAGGAGCTCGGGCCCTTCAGCATCGCCACCTTGTTGAAGTTCAACCCGATGGCCTCCTACGTGGGGGCGGCACGCGACCTGGTCTGGTACCTCGAGGTGCCGTCGCTCAACCGGTGCCTCGCCTGCCTGGCCTGGGCGCTGCTGTCACTCGTGGTCGGCTGGTACGTCTTCCGGGCCAAATCCCTCAACGTGAGCGAGGAGCTGTGAGCGCCTACGAGCCGGGGTCGCCGGCGATCCAGGTCGAGCACGTCTCGAAGGACTTCCGTCTCTACAACGAGAAGCCCATGCACCTGAAGGACCGCGTCACCCGCGGCTCCAAGGCGCGCTACGAGATGTTCAAGGCGCTCGACGACGTGTCGCTGACCATCCCCCACGGCACGATGTACGGCCTCGTGGGCCACAACGGGTCGGGCAAGTCCACCCTGTTGCGGATGATGGCCAACATCTACCGGCCGACGAGCGGTCGGGTCGTCACCCACGGCCGCATCTCGGCGCTGCTCGAGCTGGGCGCCGGCTTCCACCCGCAGCTTTCGGGCCGGGAGAACATCTTCCTCAACGCCTCCATCCTCGGCCTCGGCCGGCGCGAGATCGCCAGCAAGGTCGACGAAATCATCGAGTTCGCCGGCCTCGAGAAGTTCATCGACACCCCGGTGAAGGTGTACTCGAGCGGCATGTACGTTCGTCTGGGCTTCTCGGTGGCGGTCAACGTCAACCCCGAGATCCTGCTCATCGACGAGGTCATCGCCGTCGGCGACGAGGCGTTCCAGCGCCGTTGCTTCGACCACCTCTACTCCCTGCGCCAGAAGGGGGTGACCATCGTGATGGTCACGCACAACATGGGCCTGGTGCAGACCATGTGCGACAACGCCGCGTGGCTCGAGAAGGGCAAGCTCCTCCACGAGGGCAAGGCCGTCAAGGTGACCAAGGAGTACCTGAAGAAGGTCAACGACCAGGAGGGCGAGCGCCTGGGCGAGGCCGGTGGCCGCAAGGTCGGCGCGCTGGGTCGCCCGTCCGGCACCGGCGAGATCAAGATCGAGAAGGTCGATTACATCAGCGCCCGCCTCAAGCCCACGCCGGTGGGTGCCACCGGTGATCCGCTCGTGGTGCGCCTCCACTACTCCTGCACGAAGCCGGTCGAGAACCCGGTGTTCAAGCTGGGCTTCCACCATGACGGCGGCGCCCTCGTGGGCGAGCCCAGCACGAAGCTGGCGGAGTTCGAGACCGGCACCCTCGAAGGCGAGGGCACGATCTACTACAAGATGCCGTCCCTGCCCCTCGTGCCGGGCGACTACCACCTCAGCGTCACCGTCACCGACAGCCACTCGCTGCACCGCTTCGACCACCACGAGCGTGAGTTCCTGCTCCATGTGCAGCCGGGCCGCAGCAACGAGAAGGCCGGGTTCGTCGACCTCGGCGGCGAGTGGACCTTCCCCAAGCACACCGGCACCGCGAAGGCGGGCCTGGCGGCCGCCAGCGCGTCCTCCCGTGCCACGGAGGAGAAGGCTGTCGGCTGACCCCGCCGTGCGGGAGCGCCCGCCGGTGACGGCGCCGGGCGTCCTCGTGCTGGGCATGCACCGCAGCGGCACCTCGGCCCTCACGCGCGCCCTCGGCCTGCTCGGTCTCGAGACGGGACGACGCGGCGATCTCATGGAGGCGGCGCCTTCCAACCGATCGGGTCACTGGGAGATCAGCGCCCTGACCGAGTGCAACGACGACCTCCTGCGCGCCGCCGGTGGACGCTGGTCGGGCCCGCCGGGCGATCTGTCCGGCCTCGCCGCAGCGGCGACTGGCGCCCCCGGTGACGAGGCCCGCGCCCTCGCGGCCGACGTGTTGCCCGACGCCCCCTGGACGTGGAAGGACCCGCGGCTCTGCCTGACCCTGCCGTTCTGGCACGAGGTACTGGGTGCCCGCCCCCCGGCGGTGGTCTGTCTCCGCCACCCCGTCGAGATCGCGGCCTCGCTGGAACGCCGCAACGGGTTCGCCCCCGCCTACGCCATGGCACTGTGGGAGCGGTACCTGCGCTCCCTCTGGACCCACCTGGCGGGCCGGCCCGCCCTGGTCGTCGACTACGACGCCGTGGTCGCCCGCCCCGAAGACGTGGTGGAGGCCCTCGGCGACTTCGTGGCCGCACACACGGGCCTCGCGCCCGACGGCGCGGCGCGGACCGCGGCCGCGTCGTCGCTCGACGAAGGAGAGCGCCACCACGAGGCGGACGGCGACGCGCTCACCGGCGATCCCGCAGTGTCGGACGAGCAGCGGGACCTCTACGAGCGGTCGCGGGCCTTGGTGGGCCCCCACGACGCGGTTCCCGCCGATCCCCTCGGTCCCGAGACGCCTCGGATCCAGGTCGCCTTCGACGAGCACGCGCGCATGAGCGAGTTCGAGGACGAGAGCATCCGCCTTCGGGCCGGCATGGACGAGGCCCGTGCCGGGCTCGACCGCCAGACCCTGTTCTTCCACCAGGAGCTCGAGCGCCGCAGCGCCGAGGCCTCGGCCCTCGCCACCGACGTCATGGCGGCACGGGCGCAGATCGCCGAGCTGCAGGCCTCGCTCGACCGCATTCGGGGGCGGGCGCCCATCCGGGCCTACCTGGCCCTGCGCCGGCGCCTGCCGGGCGGGCACCACTGACGTGCGCTTCGTGATGACCCTCCTCGTCCGCGACGAGGAGGACATCGTCCGCGCCAACCTCGACTTCCACCTCGACCGCGGTGTGGACTTCGTGATCGCGACCGACAACCGGTCCGAGGACGGGACCGTGGAGATCCTCGAGGAGTACGAGCGGGCGGGTGTCCTGCGCCTGATCCACGAGCCCGACGACGACTACGCCCAGGGCCGCTGGGTGACCCGGATGGCTCGCCTGGCCGCGACCGAGCATGGGGCGGACTGGGTGATCAACAACGATGCCGACGAGTTCTGGTGCCCGGTCGAGGGCGACCTGCGCTCGACGCTCCAGTCCGTCCCCGATGGCACCGATGCCGTCCTGGTGCCCCGGTTCAACTTCGTGGTCCCCGCAGACGAGGCCGATGCCTCCGCGGATCACCGCCCGTTCCACGAGCGCATGACGGTCCGCTACGCCACGCCCTTCGACCCCATCAAGCAGGGCCCCATCCAGCCCAAGATGGCGCACCGCGCCCACCCCGAGGCCCGGGTGCTCCAGGGCAACCACGACGTGCAGTGGCCGGGCCGTGGCGAGGTGACCGAGGAGGTCGCCATGGAGATCCTGCACTTCCCGATCCGCAGCGAGGCACAGTTCGCCAACAAGATCGCGAAGGGGGGCGCGGCCTACGAGCGCAACCACGACGTGCCCGAGCGCTATGGGCGGCGCTGGCGTCGGCTCCTCGACGCGCAGCGTCGAGGCGAGTTCGGCGACGTGTATGCCAAGGTGGTGCTCGACCCGCCGGCGGTGGCGCGTGGGTTGGCGAGTGGTGAGTTGGTGGAGGATCGGCGTCTGATCGACGCCCTGACGGACGGGACGGCGTGATGCGACAGGCCTGGGGGACCGCCCTGCTGGTGGCTGCATGCGCGGCCGGCACGGCGCTGATGCCGTCGGCAGGGGCGCAGGAGGGCCCGGCCGCGACCACGACGTCGTCGCCACCGACGACGCCCTCGATACTGACGACGTCGACGACCGTCGTCGAGCCGACGACCTCGCCCACGACCGTGGCCACCCCTCCCACGGCCGTCGAGGCGGCGCCAGCCGAGGCCGGGGCGCCCGAGAGGACCGAGGCGCCGGAGGGCGGGCGGGTGATCTCCGGGACCATCAAGGGGATCGACGGACGCTTCGTCAACGCCCAGATCAGCCTGGTGCTGCGCAACGCGGCCGGGCAGTTCCTCCGGCTCAACGGCACGGTGAACCCCAACGCCGCGCAGTACGCCGACACCCTCAGCATCAACGAGGACATCCCCCTCGAGGGCTCCGACGTGGGCGGTACCGACACCTGGCGCTTCGTGGTGCCCGACACCGCGTACGACTTCACCTTCGAGGTGTATCCCCGCAGCCCGTCGGTCGGCGACCGCACCACCGGGAACTGGTCCCACTACGGCGGGGTGTCCAAGCGCCGCGTGGTCATCCCGGCGACCGGGCTGTCGGACGTGCGCCTCCGCCTGCCGCTGAACTGCGACCAGCCCGGCGGGACCACGGGCTCCATCCGGGTCCTGCACGCCAACAACGCGGTGATCGACGACTTCCTCGCGCTCTCGGAGAACAACCCGCCCTCGGGCATCCAGGGCTTCCGGGCCCAGGGCACGACCCGGGTCGCCGCCAATCAGACCTTCGATGGCATCGCGCCGGACCAGCGCTACAGCGTCAACGCCTACGTCGGGTCCGGCCACTCGCTGCGTCGCTTCTACGAGGTCCCCGTGCGGGCGTGTCAGACCACCACCCTCTACGCGTACACGGGCGCGTCGACGAAGCCGCCCCGGTGGGGCCCGGTGTCGGTGTCCCAGCGAGGCTCGTTCTTCCCGATCGCCGGCGAGTTCAGCGGCGACCGGCGCGACGACATCTTCTGGTACGCCCCGAACGCCGGCGGCGACACGTTGGCCATCTCGTCGGGGGCCACCGGTCAGTTCGCCAACGAGGCGCTGACCGTCGGGCCCGGTTACCGGCCGGTGAGCGGCGACTGGAACGACGACGGCATCGACGACATCTTCTGGTACGGCCCGGGCGCGGCCCGGGACCGCATCTGGCAGGGCGGTCAGGGGGGAGACTTCACCACGGTCGCCGCGACCGCCGGCGGCAACGCCAACGTCTGGCCGGTGGCCGGCGACTTCGACGGGAACGGGCACTCGGACATCCTCTTCGCGGAGGGGGGTCGGCTGAGCACCGTCCGGCGCTACACCGACAACGGCTACACGAACGGCTCGGCGCAGGTACCGGCCAACAGCGCCGTGCGCTCGGGTGACGTCAACGGCGACTTCCGGGACGACCTGCTCTGGTACAACTCGGGCACCGGGCAGGTCCAGCTCTGGTTCGGCCGCGCCGATGGCAGCTTCGCCAAGGTCAACGAGCAGGTGGGCGCCAGGCAGAACTACCGGCCCGTCCTCGCCGACATCAGCGGCGACTTCCGGGCCGACCTGCTCTGGTACGGCCCCGGGTCCACCAAGGACAGCTTGTGGCGGGGTCGGGCCAACACCTTGCCGTACTTCGCGAAGGAGTCGGCCGACCTCCGGGTCGGCGGCAACTACCAGCCTTTCGCCCTCGACCTCAACGGCGAGGGCACCCAGGACATCTATTGGTACGCCCCGGGAACCACCGCCGACAGCGCCTGGAAGATGAACCTCAGCGGCTGGATCCCCCAGGCCTGAGACCGGGGTCGGGCGGGCGTCAGACGTCGAAGCCGAAGCGGCGGACGGCCTCCAGCTGGTCGTCGGTGAAGGGGTGGTCGGCGTGGTCGCGCCACCGGCCCGCCGACGCCGGCGTCTGCACCTTGGCGGCGATCTCGGCGAGGTCGGCCCCCGGGGCGACGCCCGCGAAGTCGAGCAGGCGGCGCAGCTCGGCCTCGGGCTCGGCACACAGGTCGTCGAAGCGCAGGTACAGGAAGCGGTCGCCGAGCTCCTCGCCGAGGGTGAAGGCCCGATCAGTCATGTGGATCCAGTAGCCGAGCTGAGCTGCGGCCTCCGCGTCCTCCCCGCCCTCGGTCGGGAACGGGAAGCCGAACTGGTCACCGAAGTTGCGCAGCTGGTTCTTGTTGTCGCTGTAGGCCATGTCGAGGCCGTGACGGGCCACGTAGACGAACCGCAGGCCCGGGTAGTGGGCGATGAGCTGCGGGAGGAACAGGTGGCTGTTGGGCTCCTTCCACCCCCACGCCGGCGCCGTCCGTCGCTCCGGGCGGGGCCGGCGGGCGAACGCGGCACGGGCACGCTCCGCTGACTCCCGCCGGCCGACCGTGGGGTCGTGGTCGACCACGCTGCGGGCCAGCCGGGCGAGGTCGCCGGGGGTGAAGGCCCGGTCGCGTGAATAGCGGGTGAAGGTGGCCAGGTGGCGACCGATGGCGGCGTCGCCCGCCGAGGCGAACCAGCTCGGGCGCTTGAAAAGCAGGGTGAACACGAGGTTGTCGAACGCGGCGTTGAAGTGGCGCCCGAGGTCGACGCCGGCGTCGCGCAGGGCCACGGCGTAGACCCGCGTCCCGCTCCCTCCCAGCCCCCCGATGACGAGCGGGGAGCCGTCGGGACGCCCGCCGTCGTGCGGACCCACCCTCAGGCCTCGTCAGCCGCGTCGTGCTCGCCGGGGAGGCGGAAGCGGGGGGCGACGAGGTCGCACTGCGCCGGCAGTGTGCCGAGGAAGTGGGGCGGCCGCTCGACCGTCTCGTAGGCCCGGCCTCGCACCTGCTCGTACTCGGCGGCGAAGGCCCCGAAGGGGTGGACCTCGTCGGGGTTGCGCGCCGAGTTGGTGGCCACGCCGCCGTGCATCTGGTGGAACGTGGCCTCGCCGAGGAGCATCACCGGGTCGACGGTGGGATCGAGCCGGGCCCGGTTCATGAAGTCGAGGTTGACCAGGCCGCCGCCGGGGGAGCGGAAGGCCTCGTCGTAGCCGCCCATCCGGTCGTACTGCGCACGGGAGAGGGCCACGCAGTTGCTCTCGGCCAGGGCCGAGAAGAAGCCCTCCTTGCTCGACGGGGCCACCGAGGCGACGCGGTACAGCTCGTACCCGTCCGACTCCCAGGGCACCGAGGCGAGCAGGGCGTCCTCGTCCGACTGCGTCCACCCGGCCCGGATGGCGTCGTTCTGGACCTGGTGCCCGAGGTGCATGCCGAGCGTGTACACGAACGGGTTGTCGAAGGCCCGGAAGGCCCGGTTCGTGGTGCGCAGGATGCCGGGCGAGAGGATGCGGGCGCCGTCGATGCACAGCATCACCCGCTCACCTCGCCCTTCGGCCACCGCGTGGTTGAGGGCGGCCGAGGGCGACGGCCACTCGGGCTGGAAGGACAGGTGACGGAAGTTCGGCCCGAACGAGGCCACCATCTCAGGGTCCAGGGGGTCGGAGGACCCGTTGTCGACCGCCAGGACCTCGTAGGTGGCGCCGTCGACCCCCTGGTAGGCGGCGGTCAGCGAGTGGAGCGTGCGCCGGGCCTCCCGGGCCATGTCGTAGAAGTTGACGACGACCGTGAGGCGGGGGGTCATGGCCTCACGCGCCGCCGGCGGCGAGGGCCCGGAGGCGGTCGTACAGGTCCGCCACCGACGAGGGCAACGGGGTCTCGTCGACCGGGCCGTGGTGGCGGAGCTCTTCGCTGAAGAACCCCGGCTCGCCCGGCAGGTCCAGCGCCCTCGCAATGCCCGCCACGGCGGCGGCGTACTCGTCGGGCGGGAGGTCGAACGAGACGAGGGGGAAGGCGCCGGCCTCGTGGGCGGCCACGAGGCGCTGGTTGTAGGCCTCCCACAGGCGCAGGCCCACCGGGGTGGCCAGGCCGTCGCGCCGCTCGAGCGAGGCCGCCACCGCCAGCGGGTGGCGGAAGGTGCCCACCAGGGCGAGGTCGGGCAGGCCCTCCTGCCAGAAGGCGAGGGTGAGGAGGGTGCGGGGGTCCTTGAAGCCCCAGCGCCAGTCCGCTGCGTGGGCGGCGATCACCGCGGTGCGCTGCGTGCGGAAGTCGTCGTCCCAGACGACGGTGGCCGGGGGGCGGTCCCAGGCGCCGTCGTTGTGCTCGAGGAGCCGGTCGTTGAGGTCGCGCACGGCCAGGCTCTCGCGGTTGCCCTTCAGGTTGTGCTGCGCCTTGGTCACGACCTCGCCGAGGTGCAAGCCGGCCTCCTCGAGGGAGCCCGCGAGGCTGCTCGTGCCGCTGCGGTGCATGCCGAGCACCGCCACCGGGGGCGCCATGGGTCAGTCGATGACGGCCACGACGTCGCCGGCGCCGACCGAGTCGCCGGCGGCGACCTTCAGCTCGGCGATGGTGCCCGACTTGTCGGCGGCGATGTTGTTCTCCATCTTCATGGCCTCGAGCACGCAGAGGGCCTGGCCCTCCTCGACCTCGTCGCCGACGGCCACGAGCACCTTCACGATGGTGCCCTGCATGGGGACGGTCACCGTGCCGGCGCCGGCGCCGCCACCGGAGGATCCGCCGGCGGCGCGGCGGGGCCGGGCGGCGGCGGGGCCACCGGTCGCGGCGGGGGCGGCTCCTGCGGACTCCGGCACCCACACGCTCACCGAGTAGCGGCGGCCGTCGACCTCGACGTCGACGTCGCGGCGCACCTTGGGCTCCTCGCCCTCGGCGGCCGGCGCCTCGGCCTTCGGGGCCTTGACGTCGGACAGGTCCAGAGTCTCCTCCACCCACTTCGTCGAGTGCTTCGCCTCGGCGAAGTCGGGGTGGCTGAGGATGGCCACGTCGGCGGGGATCGTGGTGGCGATGCCCTCGACGCGCATCTCGCCGAGGGCCCGCAGCATGCGGTGGCGGGCCTCCTCTCGATCACGGCCCCAGGTGACGAGCTTGCCCACCAGGTTGTCGTAGAACTGGCTGATCTCGTCGCCGGACTCGTAGCCCCCGTCCCAGCGGGTGCCGAACCCGTTGGGCACGACGAGGGTGTCGATGCGGCCGGGGGAGGGCAGGAAACGCCCGCCGGCGGGGTCCTCGGCGTTGATGCGGCACTCGATGGCGTGGCCGCGGCGCTCGATCTCGTCCTGGGTGACCGACAGCGCCTCGCCGCTGGCGACGCGGATCTGCTCGGCCACGAGGTCGATGCCCACCACCATCTCGGTGACCGGGTGCTCGACCTGGAGGCGGGTGTTCATCTCGAGGAAGAAGAACTCGCCGTCCTGGACCAGGAATTCGACGGTCCCGGCGTTCACGTAGCCGCACGCCTGGGAGACCTGGACGCTGGCCTGGCCCATCGCCTGGCGCAGCTCGTCGGGGAAGTCCGGCGCGGGGCTCTCCTCGATCAGCTTCTGGTGGCGGCGCTGGGCGGAGCAGTCGCGCTCGCCGAGCCAGATGCAGTTGCCGTGGGTGTCGGCGATCACCTGCATCTCGACGTGGCGGGGCCACGTGAGGTAGCGCTCGAGGTAGATCTCGTCCCGGCCGAAGTAGGCGAGCGCCTCGCGCTGGGCCGACTCGATGGCCGACTCGATCTCGTCGGCCGAGCGGACCACCTTCATGCCGCGCCCGCCGCCGCCATACGCGGCCTTGATGGCGATCGGGTAGCCGAACTCGTCGCCGAAGGACCGGACCTGGGCCGGGTCGGTCACCGGATCGTTGCGGCCCGGCACGCCCGACACCCCGGCGGCCTCGGCGGCCAGGCGGGACGAGATCTTGTCGCCCATCACCGTGATGGCCTCGGGCGGCGGGCCGATCCAGGCGACGGACCCGCTGGCGATGATGGCGCTGGCGAAGTCGGTGTTCTCCGAGAAGAACCCGTAGCCCGGGTGCACGCCGTCGGCGCCGCTGCGCTCGATCGCGTCCATGATGGCGTCGGTGTTGAGGTAGCTCTCCGCGGCGGTCTGGCCACCGAGGGCGTACGCCTCGTCGGCCAGCCGGACGTGCAGGGCGTCCCGGTCGAGCTCGGAGTAGACGGCCACGGTGGCGATGCCCAACTCGCGGCACGTGCGGATGACCCGGACGGCGATCTCGCCCCGGTTCGCGATCAAGATCTTCGAGAGCACCCCCTATGGTTAGTTCCGTGTCGGGTGGTGATGCCAGCTTCACACCTTCGGGTCCTTCCGCAGCCGTCCCGGGCACCCGCTTCGGCGACGTGCGCTGGGTGGCCGAGACGGGCTCCACGAACGCCGATCTGCTGGCCCTCGCCGCCGACGGCGCACCCGAGGGCACGGTGTTGGTCGCCGACCACCAGACCGCCGGCCGGGGCCGCCTCGGTCGGGTCTGGACGGCGCCACCCGGCGCGTCGATCCTCCTCTCGGTGCTGTTGCGCCCCGACGTCGGGCTGGACCACGCGCACGCGCTGACGACCGCCGTCGCCCTCTCGGCCATCGAGGCCTGCGAGACGGTGACGGGGGTCCGCCCAGGGCTCAAATGGCCCAACGACCTCGTGGTGGCGTCACCCGCCGCCGGCGGGGCGGAGCGCAAGCTCGCCGGGGTGCTCGCCGAGTCCACGCTGGCCGGGTCGCACTTCGCCGCCGTCGTCGTCGGCATCGGCCTCAACGTGAACTGGCCCGACGAGCTGCCGGCCGAGATCGCCGACCTCGCCGTCGCCCTCAATCACCTCACCGGTGGCCCGGTGGACCGCCAGGCGCTCGTCACCGCCCTCCTCGTGGGGCTGGAGCGCCGCTACGCCGCCGTGCTGGCCCCGGACGGGCGCCTGGCCCTGCGCCGCGAGGAGGAGGCCGCTTCCGCCACCTTGGGTCGGGAGGTGCGGGTCGTGCGCAGCCACGACGAGCTGGTCGGCACCGTGGTGGGCTTCGAGCCCGACGGGGCGCTGCGCCTCGAGGTCGACACCGACGTCGTCGTCGTCCCCGTCGGCGACGTCATCCACCTGCGATCTGGCTCCTCCACCTGACCTCCTCCCGCAATCCGTTGTGGGTACAGAAACGGAACGCTGAGAGCGGATTGCCGTACCCAGAACGACGGTTCGCCTGTCAGGAGGTGGCGGCGGCCTCGTAGAGGGGGAGGACCAGGGCGTCGCAGTGCTCGTGGAGCTTGGCGTCGAGGTAGGACGGGTCGAGCTCGTCGAGCACGTGGTGCTTCACCGGTCCCTGGAACTCGTGGGAGCGCTCGAGATCGAGGGTGTCGAGGGGGATGCCGGCGAAGGCCGCCAGGCGGTCGGCCCGCTCGCGGATGTCCGGTGTGCGCAGCACCAGCAGCCGGTCGGCGGGTACGTGATCGACCACCCCGGCGTTGAACCGGGCGTACTCGCCGAAGAGGCCGTCGAGGGTGGGCAGGCCCCGCTCGGCCAGTGGCTGCTCCTCGGGCGGGTGGCCCGCGGGCGGCCCGTGGCGCAGCGCCCGCAGCTCGATCCAGCGGGGTGACGCGTAGGTCACCATCTGGTTGAGCTTCGAGTCGAGCCACGACCGGGGCTCACGCAGGGTGAGCACGTAGCGGGCGTCGGGGTACCGCCGGACGAGCAGGTCGATGATCTCGCCGTTGAGGAACGACCAGTCCACCTCGAGGTGCAGGCGGCGCTCCTTGTCGGCCAGGTAGGCCTCGATGGCGTCGTCGACGGCCTCGCCCCGCAGACGGGCCTCGACGAGGGGCCGCAGGTCGTGGGCCTCCGGCTCGTGCTCCGCACGGAAGGCGCGGAAGAGCCCCGCCACGGAGTGGGTGCCGGTCTTCTCGTCGCCGACGCAGAAGAGCTTGTCCATCAGCGCCGGCCGTTCACGGGTCGAGGGTCCGGGTCGCGAGC
Organism: Acidimicrobiales bacterium; assembly: GCA_016794585.1. Classification (NCBI taxonomy): domain Bacteria; kingdom Bacillati; phylum Actinomycetota; class Acidimicrobiia; order Acidimicrobiales; species Acidimicrobiales bacterium. The sequence goes on along the minus strand of JAEUJM010000040.1, from coordinate 26,495 downwards.
GCGGCGAGCTCGTCGGCGGCCGCCTGCGTGTGGGGGCCGGGGCAGGACGGCAGGGCGTGGCCGTCGACGTGGGAGATGGGCTGGACGTCGCGGGTGCTCGAGGTGAGGAAGGCCTCGTCGGCGCCCGCGAGGGCGGCGAGGGGCACGTCGCACTCGATGGCGTCGGAGCACTCGAGCACCAGCTCGCGGGTGATGCCCCCCAGGCAGCCGGCGGCCAGCGTGGGGGTCACCAGGCGGCCCTCGTGCACGAGGAACACGTTCGAGCCGGTGCCCTCGCAGAGGAGGTCGCGGGTGTTGGGGAAGATGGCCTCGCTGGCGCCGCGCTCGTGGGCGTAGGTGAGGGCCACCACGTTCTCGGCGTACGAGACGGTCTTCAGTCCGGCGACCGCGCTGCGCTCGTTGCGGGGCCAGGGGACGGTGACCACCGGCGCGGACGGGGGCCAGGCGGTGGCCGGGGCGGCGGCGATGATCACCGTGGGGAGCACGGTGCCGCGGTCCGAGCCGAGCGGGCCCGGGCCGCCCGTGACCGTGGTCCGCAGCCGGCCGGTGGTGGGCCCGTTGGCCTCGATGACGGCGGCGATGGCGGCCGTCAGCTCGTCGTCGGTGTACGGCACGGTGATGCGCAGGCCGCCGGCCGACCGGCGCAGGCGGGCCAGGTGGCGGCGCAGGGCGAAGGCCACGCCGTCGACCACCTTGGTGGTCTCGAACACCCCGTCGCCGACCAGCAGGCCATGGTCGAAGGGCGAGACGCGGGCCTGCCCGGCGGGCATCAGCGCACCGTCGATCCACACGAGGGACCGGTCGAGGGTGCTCATCGGGCCACCCCCGCCGGCGTCGCCGACGCCACCCTCAGCAGGTGGCGGGCCTTCAGCTCGGTCTCTTCCCATTCGCCCTCCGGTGTCGAGTCCCAGGTGATGCCCCCGCCGGTGCCGAAGTGCAGCTCGCCGTCCTCGGCCCAGAAGGTGCGGATGGCGACGTTCAGGTCGCCGCAGCGGCGATCGGCATCGACCCACCCGACCGCTCCGCAGTAGACGCCGCGCCCCACGGGCTCGAGGCGGTCGATGTGGTCCAGGGCGGCCAGCTTGGGTGCGCCCGTGACCGAGCCCGGCGGGAAAGTGGCGTCCACCGCCTCGGCCCACCCGTGGCCGGGGCGGAGGCGTCCGGTGACGGTGCTGACGAGGTGGACGAGGCCCGGATGGGGCTCGACCTCGAGGAGGCCCGGCACGGCCACCGAGCCGTACTCGCACACGCGGCCGAGGTCGTTGCGCACGAGGTCCACGATCATCACGTTCTCGGCCCGGTCCTTGGGCAGCAGGCCGTCCTCGGTGGCGGCGGTGCCCTTGATGGGCGAGGAGGCCACGAGGTCACCGTCCCGCCGCAGGAAGCGCTCCGGCGAGGCGGACGCCACCCGCACGCCGTGCGCAGGCAGGTCCACGACGGCGCTGTAGGGCGCGGGGTTGCCCTCGGCGAGCGCGGCGCCCAGCGCCGCGATCTCGGCGTCTCGGGGCAGCGGAGCGCTGAGGCGGCGGGTGAGGTTCACCTGGTAGACGTCCCCGGCCGCGATGGCGTCGCGGATGGAGCGGACCCCGGCCTCGAAGCCCGCCCGCTCGAGCGAGGACCGCCACGACCCCGGCTCGGGTCCGCGCCACGGAGCGCCCGGCCAGGGCTGCGCCGGGCGGGTGTCGGCGAATCGTGCGCAGACGGGTGGGCCGTCGAAGGGGAGCACCACGGCCCAGAAGCCGGTGCCGTCGAGGGCGGCCAGGTCGCTCGTGACGTCGAGCAGGCCGGTGCAGAGCGTGCCACCCACCACTGCCAGCGCCCGCTCGGATCCGACCACGGCCACAGCGTACGGCGGGGGCGGTTTTCGCCACGACCTGACCCCAACCCGACCCGCGGAGCCGTTAGCCTCGACCTTCGTGTCAGCCGCCCGCGCGGGGACGCCGGGCCGCCGCTCGTGGCCCCAGCGCCTCCTCATCACCTTCAACGTCTTCCTGATCGTCACCTGCCTGGTGATCGCCGGCGGCCTCGGCTACTTCAACTACAAGTTCGGCCGTCTCCCCACGGTGGCGATCGACCCGAGCGTGCTGACCGCGAAAGAGGAGCCGGGCCAGCCCCAGAACTTCCTCGTGGTCGGCACCGACGACGCCGCCCGCCTCGACCCGTCCGACCCGGTCACGAACGGGCGCGACGACCTCGGGGTGCTCTCGGACACGATCATGGTGCTGCGGGTCGATCCCGAGCAGACGCAGGCGCAGCTCCTGTCGTTGCCGCGTGACCTGTGGTTGCCGATCGCCGGCGGAGGCGAGCAGCGCATCAACACCGCGCTCAGCGTGGGCGGCCCCGAGGCGCTGATCCAGACCATCGACGACTACTTCGGCATCGAGATCAACCACTACCTCCAGATGGACTTCCTCGGCTTCAAGGAGCTGGTGGCCGCCGTCGACGGCATCCCGATCTACTTCGAGTACCCCGTCCGCGACGCGAAGACGGGGCTCAACGTGGGCGCGGGGTGCATCACCCTCGAGCCCGATCAGGCCCTCGCCTACGCCCGGTCCCGGTCTTTCGAGTACCAGGACGAGTCGGGCTGGCACACCGACGGCACCGGCGACCTGGGCCGCATCAGCCGCCAGCAGGACTTCATCCGCCGCGCCATCCAGCGGGCCGTCGTGAAGGGCATCCGCAACCCGGTCACCCTCAACCAGCTCATCGACGTCGGCATCGGCAACGTCACGGTGGACGACACCCTCACGGCGCAGGACGTGTTCACCCTCGGCAAGCGCTTCCGCACCTTCGAGCCGACGGCTCTCGAGACGCACTCGCTCGAGGTGTACGACGACCTCATCAACGGTGCGCAGGTGCTGCGCATGTCCGACACGGACGACAACCAGGCCATCCTCGACATCTTCCGGGGCGTCGCCGTCAACGCCGAGGACCCGGCCAGCGTGCAGGTCGAGGTGCTCAACGGCTCGGGCACGAGCGGCCAGGCCGGCACCGTCTCCGACGATCTGTCGAGCGTTGGCTTCACGGTGATCGGCACCGGCGACGCCGAGCGCTTCGACTTCGCCAACACGGTGGTGCGCTACACGCCGGGCAACGAGCCGGCCGCCGACCTCGTCCGGCGCTACCTCGCCGCCGGCGCCCAGCTCGAGGAGGTGGCCGAGCTGCCCGCCCCTGTGGTGGTCGTCACCGGCCTCGACTACGCCGGCGTGAACGCCGAGCCCGGCCCGGCCCAGGTCACCACCACGACCAGCACCACCGTGGCTCCCGACCTCGGGGGCACCACCACCACGACCGAGGTCATCGGCGAGGTGCCGGGCCCGCCGCCCGACGGCCAGCAGTGCGGCTGACGCGGCCCTGGCCCGTGGCGCACCACTTCGGCTGACCGCCGGTCCAGCCCCTAAGGTTGGGGCGGTGCCGCCGGGCCGCGCGCACGACGGAGCGCCCGCCGAAGGGGTGCCCACCAAGGAGGAGCGAGCAGCATGAGCAGCAAGGTCGCCGTCATCGGCGCGGGCTACGTCGGGCTGACCACGGCTGCGTGCTTCGCCCACCTGGGACACGAGGTCTTCTGCGCGGACATCGACGCCGAGCGGATCGCACTGCTCGAGCGCGGCGAGGTGCCCATCCTCGAGGCCGGCCTCGAGCAGCTCATCGTCGAGGGCGTGCGAGCCGGTCGCCTGCACTTCGTGGTGGGAGCGGCCGCCGCGGCTCAGCACGCCGAGTTCTCGTACCTCAGCGTCCCCACCCCGCAGGGCCCGGACGGCCGCGCCGACCTGTCGTACATCGAGGCGGCGGCGCGCGAGATCGGACCGGTCCTGCCGCCCGAAGCCGTCGTCATCAACAAGTCCACCGTGCCCGTCGGATCCACGCGGGTGGTCGAGCAGGCCCTCGGCCGCAGCGACGTCTACGTGGTCTCCAACCCCGAGTTCCTCCGCGAGGGATCGGCGGTCTCCGACTTCCTCCACCCCGATCGGGTGGTGATCGGCAGCGAGGACCAGGGTGCGGCCATCCGCGTGGCGTCGCTCTACGTGGGCGTCCCGGCCCCGTTGATGGTCACCGACCCCGCGTCGGCCGAGACCATCAAGTACGCCAGCAACGCCTTCCTCGCCACCAAGCTCTCCTTCGTCAACGCCGTCGCGGCCGTCTGCGAGGCGGTGGGCGCGGACGTCAACGACGTCGTGTTGGGCATGGGCTACGACAAGCGCATCGGGCACGACTTCCTCAAGCCGGGGCCGGGCTACGGAGGCAGCTGCTTCCCCAAGGACACCTCGGCGCTCATCCGCATCGCCGAGGACGGGGGGTATGACTTCCGACTCCTCAAGGGCGTCGTCGACGTGAACGAGGAGCAGTTCGAGCGGGTGGTGCGCAAGGTGACGGAGATGGCGGGTGGGCATCTCGACGGCGTGACCGTCGCCGCATGGGGCCTGACCTTCAAGGCCCGCACCGACGACCTGCGGGAGTCCCCGGCACTGCACGTCCTCGGCCGCCTCGCCGAAGAGGGCGCCACGGTCCGGGCCTACGACCCCGCCGTGAGCTCGCCTCTGGTCACCCATCCGGCCCTCGAGGTGTGCGCCGATCCCTACGCGGCCTGTGCCGGTGCCAACGTGCTCGTCGTGCTCACCGAGTGGGACGAGTTCCGCTGGCTCGACCTCGACAAGGTCGCCGAGACGATGGAGTCCGACCCGGCCATCGTGGACGCCCGCAACCTGCTCGACCGCTCCGCGGTCCAGCGCCGCGGGTTCCGCTTCGAGGGCATCGGGCGCCGCTGACGTGGCACGGGTGGTCATCACGGGGGGAGCGGGGTTCCTCGGCTCGCACCTGGCGACGCTCCTGGTGGCGCGCGGCGACGAGGTCGTCGCCGTGGACGACCTCTCGTCCGGCTCGACGGCCAACGTCGCCCACCTCGCCGATCACGAGCGCTTCACCTTCGTCGAGCAGGACGTGAGCCGCGACCTGCCGGTCGACGGCCCCGTCGACGGGGTGGTCCACATGGCCAGCCCGGCCTCGGTGAAGGACTACCTGGACCGACCCATCGAGACCCTCGACGTGGGCAGCCTCGGCACCCGCCACGGCCTCGAGTTGGCCCGGGCCACGGGGGCTCGCTTCGTCATGGCCTCCACCAGCGAGGTCTACGGCGACCCGCTCCAACACCCGCAGACCGAGGCCTACTGGGGCAACGTCAACCCCGTCGGGCCCCGCAGCGTGTACGACGAGGCCAAGCGGTTCTCCGAGGCGCTGACCATGGCCTTCCATCGCACCCACGGGGTGAGCGTGGGCATCGTGCGCACCTTCAACACCTACGGACCGGCGATGCGTCCCGAGGACGGGCGGGTGGTGTCCAACTTCCTGGTCCAGGCCCTCCGTGGCGAGCCCCTCACCGTCTACGGCGACGGCACCCAGACCCGCAGCTTCTGCTACGTCGACGACCAGGTGCGCGGCTACGCGGCATTGCTCGACACGCCCGGGTTCACCGGGCCGGTGAACATCGGCAACCCCAACGAGTTCACGATGCTCGAGCTCGTCGAGCAGGTGCTCGCGGTGACGGGCTCGTCGTCCGAGGTCGTCTACGAGCCGCTCCCGGTGGACGACCCGACGCAGCGCCGGCCCGACATCTCGCTCGCTCGGGAGCGCCTCGACTGGAAGCCCACCATCGAGCTCGCCGAAGGTCTCGAGCGCACCGCCGACCACCTGCGCGAGCGCCTCGGCCTCTAGGTGTACTCGGGCCCAGGGCGCGACGGCCGAGGGGGCCGGATCAGACCGGGCGGGCCTCGGCCTCGTCGCGGTGGGTGAGGTACCAGTCGTGGGTGCGGGCGAGCCCGTCGGCGAACGAGGTGGACGCCTTGAAGCCGAACGCGGACTCCGCCCGGCCGGCGTCGACACGCCGTCGGGGCTGGCCGTCCGGCTTGGAGTGGTCCCAGCGGACCTCGCCCTCGAAGCCGGTGACCTCGACGATGATGTCGACGAGCTCGGAGATGGGCGTCTCGTGGTTGGCGCCGAGGTTGACGGGCTCGCCGTCGTCGTAGTGCTCGGCGGCGAGCAGGATGCCCTCGGCGGCGTCGTCGACGTAGAGGAACTCCCGGCTGGCGGCGCCGGTGCCCCACACGACGATGTGGTCGTCGCCCGCCTCCTTGGCGTCGACGCACTTCTTCATGAGGGCGGGGATCACGTGGGAGACCTCGGGGTGGAACTTGTCACCCGGGCCGTAGAGGTTGGTGGGCATGAGGTAGACGGCGTTCTGGCCGTACTGCGCCCGGTTGGCCTGCGCCTGCATCAACTGGGCCAGCTTGGCGATGCCGTAGGGGGCGTTGGTCTCCTCGGGGAAGCCCTGCCAGAGCGAGTCCTCGTGGAACGGGACGGGGGTGAACTTGGGGTACGAGCAGATCGTCCCGATCATCACCGTCTTCGGCGTCTCGCGACGGCGGGCCTCCTCGAGCACGTAGGTGCCCATGAGCAGGTTGTCGAGGTAGAGGTCGGCGGGGCGCTTCTGGTTGGCGCCGATGCCGCCCACCCGCGCCGCGAGGTGGATCACGAGGTCGGGCTCGACGTCGGCGAACATCGCCTCGGCGGCGTCCGCCCGGCGCAGGTCGTAGTCGGCGCTGCCGGGCGCCACCACGTGAGGGGCCGACCGCGCCTCGAGGCCGGCGAGCACGGCTCGGCCGAGGAAGCCCCGGCCACCCGTCACCAGCACGCGTCGATCAGCCCAGAACGCACCCATGGGTCGCAATCGTACCGGGGGTCCTGACACACTCCTGCGGTGACTGGGGTGCCCCGGGTCGCCGTGACCCTCGAGCAGTGCTGGCATGCCGTCCCCGGCGGCACCGCCACCTCGGCCCTTGCCGCCACCGCCGCCCTCGACCGCCGGAACGACGTCGAGCTCGTCGGGGTCTCGGCCCGCCACGGCGGCCCACCGCCGGCCCCCTTCGTGCCCCCCATCGACACCCGGCCGATGCCCTTGCCGCGCCTCGCGCTCTACGAGTCCTGGCACGTGCTGCGCCGACCGTCGGTGCAGTCCGCCACGGGCCCGATCGACGCCATCTGGGTGACGGGCGGGGCCGTGCCCCCGCGCTCGGCGCCGATGGTCGTGACCATCCACGACCTCGCCTTCCTCCATCGCCCGGAGCACTTCACCGCAAAGGGCCGCCGGTTCTTCCGTCAGGCCACCGCCTGTGCGCGGCGGGACGCGGACCTCGTGCTGTGTCCGTCGCAGGTCACCGCCGACGACTGCGCCGAGCACGGCTTCGCCCCGGACCGCCTCCGCGTGGCGCCGTGGGGGGTGGACCAACGCCGAGCCGACGCGGGCGAGGTGGCCGCAGTGGCCGGCCGTCACGGCCTCGACCGCCCCTACGTCCTGTCCGTCGGCACCGCCGAGCCCCGCAAGAACCTGGGCGCGGTGTTCGCGGCGTTCGCCCGCCTCGATCGTGACGACCTCGACCTGGTGGTCGTCGGTCCCGACGGCTGGCGGGAGGACGTGGCCGCGCTGGCGGGGTCCGTGTCCCGCGACCGGGTGCGCCTCCTCGGCTTCGTCCCCGCCGGCGACCTGCCGGGCCTCTACGCCGGTGCTTCGGTGTTCTGCTACCCGAGCCTCTTCGAGGGCTTCGGCCTGCCGGTGCTCGAGGCCATGGCCCAGGGCACGGCGGTGGTCACCTCGACCGGCACGTCGATGGCCGAGGTGGGCGGGGACGCCGTCGTACTGGTCGACCCGGCCGACCACGGCGCCGTCGCCGGTGCGTTGGGCGCCCTCCTGGACGATCCGGAGGAGGCCGCCCGGCTGGGTGCGGCCGCCCGCGCCAGGGCAGAGTTCTTCACCTGGGACCGCACCGCCGAGCAGGTGGCCGCCGCCCTCCGCGAGGTGGCGGCGTGACCCCCGACGACGAAAGCGGTCACGTGGCGGAGCCGAGCGGAGCCGCAAGTCGAGTAGGCGTGAATCTGCTGTGGCTGGTGCCCGGGGTGGTCGGGGGGAGTGAGGAGTACACCATCCGCACCCTGCTGGGCTTCGCCGAGCAGGGGCGGGACGACCTCTCGGTCACGGTCTTCTGCCTGCGCCCGTTCGTCGACGCCCACCCCGAGGTGGCCGACGCCTTCCCGACGGTCACGCTCCCGATGACCGGCCGGGAGAAGTCGATGCGCCTCGCCGCCGAGAGCTCGTGGCTCGGTTACCAGTGCCACCACCACGACATCGAGCTGATGCATCACGCCGGCGGCATCATGCCGCCCCTCCGCGGCGCTCCCGGAGTGCTCACCATCCACGACCTCCAGCCGTTCGTGATGCCGGAGCACTTCAGCCCCGTGAAGCGGAACTTCAGCCGCATCGCGATCCCGCGGTCGGTGAAGGCCGCCCGCCTCGTGCTCACCCCGAGCGAGTTCACCCGCCAGTCCGTCGTCGAGCTCCTCGATGCCGACCCGGACGACATCGTGGTGGTGCCCCACGGCGTGTCGCCCGACCCGGCGCCCGGCGCGCCCGAGGAGGTCGTGCGGGAGCGCTACGAGCTGGGGGAGCGGCCCTTCTTCGTGTTCCCGGCCATCACCTACCCGCACAAGAACCACCTGCTGCTCGTCCGGGCGCTCCCGGCGGTCGCCGATGCCGTGCTGGTGCTCACCGGTGGTGCGGCGCAGCTCGAGCGTGCCGTCCTGGCCGAGGCCGAGGCGCTGGGCGTCGCCGATCGCGTGCGCCGCCCCGGCCGCGTGCCCCGCGCCGACCTCGACGGGCTGCTCGACGCGGCAACCGCACTGTTGTTCCCCTCCACCTTCGAGGGCTTCGGCGCACCCGTGCTCGAGGCCATGAGTCGAGGGTGCCCGGTCGTGGCGTCGGACGTGACCGCCCTGCCCGAGGTGGTGGGCGACGCCGGTATCTTGCTCCCGCCCGACGAGCCCGAGGAGTGGAGCCGGGTCATGCTGGACCTCGTCACCGATCCCGAACGCGTCCGCGTCCTCGCCGAGGCCGGACGCGCCCGCGCCGCCACCTACCCCTGGGGCCGGTCGGCCGACGCCTTGCGCGGCGCCTACCACCGGGCCCTGGAGCCGTCGTGAACCTCACCGTCATCTGCCCTCACTTCGCCCCCGACCTGGCCCCCACGGGCGAGGTCATGACGAGCATCGCCGAGGGCTGGGTGGCCGAGGGTCACCGCCTCCATGTCGTCACGGCACTGCCGTGGTACGTCCAGCACGCCATCGAGCCGGGCTGGGAGGGTCGCCTCGTGCGCCACGAAGACGTCCCGTGGGGCCGCATCACCCGGGTGCACCCGTTCCCGACGGACAAGACCAACATCCCGGCCCGCGCCCTGGCCTTCGGCGGCTTCACCGTGCTGTCCGGCCTCGTGGCCGCCCTCGGGCGCACCCGACCGGACGCCGTTCTGGCCATGTCGCCGCCGCTCACCCTCGGCTTGGCCGGTTGGCTGGTGGCGAAGGCACGGCGGGTGCCCTTCGTGTTCAACATCCAGGACGTGTTCCCCGACGTGGCCATCGAGGCGGGGGTGCTCACCGGCCGGCGGGCGGTCGACGCCGCGTACCGGCTCGAGCGGTTCACCTACGAGCGGGCCGACGCGGTCACCGTCCTCTCCGACGACCTCCACGACAACGTGGTGTCGAAGCTGCCCGCGACCCAGGCGGGCAAGGTCCACGTCATCCCCAACTTCATCGACACCGGCCGCATCGGGCCGGGCGAGCGGGAGAACGCCTACCGACGCGAGTACGGGCTCGAGGGCAAGACCGTGGTCATGTACGCCGGCAACCTCGGGTTCTCCCAGCCCGTCGAGCTGCTCCTCGACGCCGCGGCGGCCATGCAGGACGACCCGAGCGTCGCGTTCGTGGTCAACGGCGGGGGATCGGCCAAGGACGCGCTGGTCCGCCGGGCCAAGGGGCTGCCCAACGTCACCTTCGTGGGCCTGCAGCCGAAGGAGCGGCTCGCCGAGGTGCTGGCGGCCGCCGACATCCACGTCGTGCTGCTGCGCTCCGGCCTGGCGCGCGCCAGCGTCCCGTCGAAGCTCTACTCGATCCTCGCTGCGGCCCGCCCCCTCGTCGCCTCGGTCGACCCGGGCACCGAGGTGGCCAACACGGTCGAACGGGCCGGGGCGGGCGTGTCCGTGCGCCCCGGTGACGCCGAGGCGCTCACCAAGGCCCTCCGCCAGCTCATCGAGCAGCCCGAGGAGGCACGCGCCATGGGCGAGTCGGGACGTTCCTTCGTCGAGAGCTGGCCGTCGCCGGCGGAGATCGCCGCCCGCTACAGCGAGCTCTTCGCGTCGCTGGCCCGGTAGCGCTGAACCGAGGGGTCGCGTCCGGCCGGGTGAACCCGGCGGCGTGCACGGGAACCCAGGTGGTCGGCGGGTAGCCTTGGCGACCCTATGGGCAAGGCATCGTCAGCGAAGAAGGTCGCCCGCGTGGCGCGAGCCGGCGGCAGCGCGAAGTCGTCGAAGCGGGCGAAGCCGCTGTTCCCGGTCTCGATCGGGCTCATCGTCGTGCTGGGGGTGGCCCTCATCGTGTTCGCCCGGTCCTCGCAGGACGAGGCGGCGGCCGAGGCCCCCGTGGCCAACCAGGACCACTGGCACGCGGCCTACGGCATCCGCCTGTGCGGCGAGGGCTTCGCCGCCCCGATCCAGGTGCAGGACGACCCCGTCGGCATCCACACCCATGCCGACGGCATCATCCACGTCCACCCCTTCACCAATGCCGCCAGCGGCGAGAACGCGAACCTCGGCGAGTTCTTCGACGCCGCCGGTGTCACCATCGACGACGACGAGATCGACCTCGGCGGTGAGACCAGCGTGAAGGAGGGCGAGGACACGTGCGGCGCCGACGACGAGCCGGGCATCGTCCAGGTGGCGGTGTGGGAGAACGCTCGCGAGGCGGACTCGACCGAGCCCGAGATCATCACCGAGAACATCCGCGACATCCGCTTCGCCAACGACTCGATGGCGTTCACCATCGCCTTCGCCCCCGAGGGCGCCGACATCCCGCCGCCGCCCACCATCCCGACGCTCGACAACCTCAGCGACGTCGAGCCCACCGGTGCGGGCGCCGGCGCCGGCAGCACGGCCACGACGCTGTTCGACCCGGCCACGGCGACCTCGGTGCCCGCGGCCACGGCGGGCGAGTCCACCGCGACCACGGTGGCGTCGACTCCCACCACCGCAGCACCGTGAGGGCCGTCGTGCTCGTGGGCGGGTTCGGCACCCGCCTGCGCCCGCTCACCTCCCACACGCCCAAGCAGATGCTGCCCGTGGTCGATCGCCCCATGATCGAGCACGTGGTCAGCCACCTGGCGGAGAAGGGCGTGGACGACGCCGTCCTCTCGCTGGGGTACCGCCCCGACGCGTTCCTCGAGGCCTACCCCGACAGCCACTGCGCCGGCGTGGCCCTGCACTACGCCGTCGAGCCCGAGCCCCTCGACACCGCCGGCGCCATCCGCTTCGCCGCGCTCGACGCCGGCATCGACGACACCTTCGTGGTCCTCAACGGCGACGTGCTCACCGACTTCGACCTCGGGAAGTTGCTCTCCCGCCACGCCGAGGCCGGCGCCGAGGGCACCATCCACCTGACGCCGGTCGACGACCCGTCTCGCTACGGCGTCGTCCCCACCGACGAGGAGGGCCGCGTTCAGGCCTTCATCGAGAAGCCGCCGCGCGAGTCGGCGCCCAGCCGCTGGATCAACGCCGGCACCTACGTGCTCGAGCCCAGCGTGCTCGAGCGCATCCCCGAGGGTCGGCGGGTCTCCATCGAGCGCGAGACCTTCCCCGCCATGGTCGAGGCCGGCTCGCTCTACGCGGTCGAGTCCGACGACTACTGGATCGACGCCGGGACACCGGCGGCCTACCTCAAGGCCCAGCTCGACCTCATCGACGGCCACCGGGCCGCCGGGGCCGTGGCGGGCGTGAGCGAGTCCGCCTCGGTGGTCGGCGCCACCGTCCGCCACTCGGTGGTCATGGCCGGCGCCGTGGTCGACGACGGCGCCATCGTGGTCGACTCGGTGGTGCTCCCCGGCGCCCATATCGCCTCGGGCGGCGAGGTCACCGGCTCCATCATCGGCCCGGGAGCCTCGGTCGGCGAGGGCGCGGTCGTCACCGGTCTGTCGGTGGTCGGGGACGACGCAATCGTCGAGGAGGGCGAGGTGCTCGACGGCGAGCGCCGCCCCGACGAGGAGGGCACCCGCTGATGAAGGCGCTGGTCACGGGCGGGGCCGGCTTCATCGGCTCCACCCTCGTCGACCGCCTGCTGGCCGAGGGCCACCAGGTCGACGTGGTGGACAACCTGTCGTCGGGGAAGCTGGCCAACCTGGCCGATGCCCGGGCCGGCGCCGGTCACCGGGTCAACTTCCACCAGATGGACATCCGCGACGCCGGCCTCGGCGAGCTGATGGCCCGGCAGGCGCCCGAGGTGGTGTTCCACCTCGCCGCCCAGGCCGACGTGCGCGTCTCGGTGGCCCGCCCGGTGTTCGACGCCGAGGTCAACGTCGTGGGCAGCTTGAACGTGCTCGAGGGGGCACGGGCGGCCGGGGCCCGCAAGGTCGTCTTCGCCTCGAGCGGCGGCACCATCTACGGCGAGCCCGACCCGTCCGAGCTGCCGGTCAAGGAGTCCCACCCCCAGCAGCCGCTGTCGCCCTACGGCGTGGCCAAGAAGGTCGTGGGCGACTACCTCTTCGCGTACCGGGCCCTCCACGACCTCGAGTACACGGCCTTGGCCCTCGCCAACGTCTACGGGCCCCGCCAGGACCCCCACGGCGAGGCCGGCGTGGTGGCCATCTTCACGGGTCGGCTCCTCGCCGGCGAGCCCTGCACCATCTTCGGCAACGGCGAGCAGACCCGCGACTTCATCTACGTCGACGACGTGGTCGACGCCTTCGTGCGGGCCGCGGACCGCGGCAGCGGCCTCCTGGCCAACATCGGCACCGGTCGCGAGGTGTCGGTGAACGAGCTCTACACCACGATGGCGGGGGCGGCCGGCGTCACCGACGCCGCCATCCGGGCCCCGGCCCGTGCCGGCGAGCTCGACCGCTCGGCCCTCGACCCGGGCCGCGCCGAGCTCCACCTCGGCTGGAAGCCCTGGACCACCCTCGAGGCCGGCACCCAGCAGGTCATCGACTGGTTCCGCGCTCGCACCTGAGCGACGGCTGGAGCGGCTCGCAGTGGGCCCGGAACCCGCCGCTCGAGTTCTCGGAACGCAGGTGCCGCTGGGAGCGGCAAGACGGTTCCGAGAACGGCGGAGCTAGCGGAAGAGGTCCTCGGCGGGGGAGCGGACGACCTCGTCGTGCACCGAACCGGTGCGGAACCAGCTGCGGTCCACGCCGCGCACCACGGCCACGGGCACGCCGTCGGACTTGCCCATGACGAGCTCGGCGGCGCAGGCGAGCTCGTCGACCACCGCCACCTCGGTGACCTGCATCTCGCGACCCAGCGCGTCGGCGGTGCCCCGCAGGTCGAGGATCGCCCCGATGCCGGCGCAGCCGATGGCCACGTCGGTGACGCCCCGCCGCCAGGGGCGCCCGAAGGTGTCCGACACGATGACGGCCACCTCGACGCCGGCGCGGGCCCGGAGGCCGTCGCGGATCCGGCGGGCCGAGCGGTCGGAGTCCTCAGGAAGCAGCGCCGCCTGGCCCCGTTCGACGTTGGACAGGTCCACGCCGGCGTTGGCGCACACGAAGCCGTGCTTCGTCTCGCTGATGACGAGGTCGCCGCGGCGGCGCAGCACCCGCACCGACTCGTCCTCGACCACCTGACGGTGGCCGCGAGGGTCGTCGGCGTCGACCTCGACCATGGCACCCTCGGCCTTGGAGACCACCTTCTGGGTGACCACCACGACGTCGCCGTCGACCAGCTCGACCGCGCCGGCGATCATCCCGGCGAGGTCGTCGCCGCGCCGCACCTCGGGTAGGCCGTCGACCCCGAAGACCTCGAGTCGGCTCACGCGGTGAGGACGGTGCGGCCGAGGGCGGCGGCCTCGTCGGGGCCGGACATGATCGTCGGCGCCACCACGCAGCGCATCCCCTCGGATTCGACCGCCGGCGCCAGATCGGCATCGGCGTCGTCGATGACGAGCGTGGCGGCGAGGTCCCGGTAGAGGCGGGCCACGCCCACGACCGAGGACTCGTGACCGAGCTCGCGGAGGAGGCGGTCGGCGGGGCCCTTCAGGGCGGCGCCGGCGATGATGGGGGAGACGGCCACGGTGTCGGCGCGGCGGGCCATGACCGCGTCTCGCACCCCCGGGACGGCGAGCAGTGGCCCGATGGACACGATGGGGTTGGAGGGGGCGATGACGACCCGGTCGGCGCCGGCGAGCGCGTCGAGCACGCCCGGCCCGGGGAGCGCTCCGTCGGCCCCGTCGAAGCGCACCGACCGCACCTCGACGGCGTGGCGGCGCTGCACGAAGTACTCCTGGAAGCCGATCTCGGTGACGTCGCCGTCGCCCTGCTCGTCGATGGTGACCATCGTGCGTAGGCGGTCGTCGGTGACGGGCAGCACGGTCAGGCCGAGGTCCCAGCCCCGCACGATCTCCGCGGTGACCTCCGAGAGCGGAGTGCCCTCGGACAGGCGCTGCGTGCGGTAGAGGTGGGTGCCGAGATCCCGGTCCCCGAGGTTGAACCAGGTGATCCCGCCGTAGCGGCGCAGCGTCTCCATGGCCTGCCAGGTCTCGTCGACGAGGCCCCAGCCCGTCTCGGGGTTGATGGCGCCGGCCAGCGTGTAGGTGACCGTGTCGAGGTCGGGGGAGACGTGCAGCCCGTGCAGCTCGACGTCGTCGGCGGTGTTGACGATCGCGGTCACCTCCTCGGCGGGATGGACCGCGAGGACGCCCCGGAGGAGGCGGGCCGCGCCGACGCCGCCGGCGAGGACGGTGATCACGGGTGGGACAGGCCCGAGAGCTTGCCGGTGAGCAGGTCGAGGTCGGCGTCGACCATCATCTCGACCAGCTCCCGGAAGCTCACCTTGGGCTCCCAGTCGAGCTGGCGCTTGGCCTTGCCCGGGTCACCGACGAGCAGGTCGACCTCCGCCGGGCGCATGAAGCGCTCGTCGATCACGACGTGGTCGTTGTAGTCCAGGCCGACCCGGCTGAAGGCGATCTCGCAGAACTCGCGCACCGAGTGGGTCTCGCCCGTGGCCACCACGTAGTCGTCGGGCTCGTCCTGCTGGAGCATGGCCCACATGGCCTCGACGTAGTCGCCGGCGAAGCCCCAGTCCCGCTGGGCCTCGAGGTTGCCGAGGTGCAACTCGGTCTCGCGCCCGAGTTTGATCTGGGCGACGCCGTGGCTGATCTTGCGAGTCACGAACTCGAGCCCGCGGCGGGGGCTTTCGTGGTTGAACAGCATCCCCGACGAGGCGTGGAGGCCGTAGGACTCGCGGTAGTTGATGGTGATCCAGTGGCCGTAGACCTTGGCCACGCCGTAGGGGCTCCGGGGGTAGAGCGGGGTGGTCTCGCGCTGGGGCACCTCGACCACCTTGCCGAACATCTCGCTCGACGACGCCTGGTAGAAGCGGACGTCCGGGTCGACGATGCGCAGGGCGTCGAGGAGGCGGGTGACGCCGAGGGCCGTGGTCTCGCCGGTGAGCACCGGCTGGCTGAACGAGGTCTGCACGAACGACTGCGCGGCGAGGTTGTAGACCTCGTCGGGGCGGTGCTCGCGGAGCACCTGGATCAGGGACGCCTCGTCGAGGAGGTCGCCAGGGGCGAAGGTGATGCGGTCTTGGATGTGCGCGATGCGCTCGAAGTTCACGGTGCTGGTGCGGCGCACCATGCCGATCACCTCGTAGTCCTTGGCCAGCAGCAGCTCGGCCAGGTAGGAGCCGTCCTGGCCGGTGATGCCGGTGATGAGCGCACGCTTCTGCATGGGCCCGTTCTACCCTGGCCGGGTCCCGCCGTCTGCTAAGTGGATTGGCACGTGCCGAATTCGCCCCACCAGCCCGACCCGCACGATCCCGACGCCCGCGAGCGCCTCGGGCGGCGGATCGCCGCGCACCGGGCCAAGCTCGGATGGACCCAACAGGAGCTGGCGGAACGCCTCGCCGTGTCGCGCGTGGCGGTGTCGCACCTCGAGTCGTCGCTGAGCGCACCGGGTGAGCGCACCGTGGCGCTGCTGGCCGGGGTCTTCGGTCTCGAGCCCCACGAACTGGTGGCAGGAACGGACTACCCGGTGGCGAAGGCCGATCGGTTGCCGCTCGTGGTGGCCCGCCACACCGAGCTCGATCTCCAGCTGGCGCTCCTCGACCAGGACCTCGGCTGGATCGAGCACACCCCCGACGCGCACGCCCTGGCGCTGCTCGAGTCGTGGCAGGTGCGAATCGGTGCCTTGGCCGCCGAGCTGCACGACCCTCGTGAGCAGGTGGCCGCGGCCGAGGCCCTCGAGCGCCTGCGCCGCCTCCGCGACGAGCGCCTCACCCCCTAGCGCACCCGTTCCGGCACCTGGATCGTGACGGGGCGGTCACGATCCCGCGACCGGAACGCACGGGATGGGCGGCGGACGGGTCAGGTGTGGGTGGCGGGTGGGTCAGGCGGAGGGGGCGGCGGCGGGCGCCACCACGGTGCGCCAGTGGGCGAGCAGGTCGGCGAGCGTCTGGTGCAGGGGGATCTCCGGCGTCCAGCCGGTGGCCGTGCGCAGCCGGGTGTTGTCCCCCCGGAGCACCGGGATGTCGACCGGGCGTTGGAGGGCGGGGTCGGCCTCGAGGCGCATGGGGCGCTCCGCGAGCTGCACCAGCTGCTCGGCCAGCTCGGCGACGGCCACGTCGTGGCCGCTGCACACGTTGTAGACCTCGCCGGGCTCGCCGTGGACCACGAGGAGCCGGTAGGCCCGGACCACGTCGCGCACGTCGGTGAAGTCCCGGCGGGGGGTGAGGTTGCCGACGGGCACCACGTCGCCCCCCTCGAGCTCGTTGCGGGCCACCCGGTGGGCCAGGGCCGATGCCACGAAGCGGTCGGTCTGCCCCGCCCCCAGGTGGTTGAAGGCCCGGACCCGCAGGACGCCGAGCCCGCGTCCGAGGAAGGCCTGGAGGGCGAGGAAGTCGGCCGACACCTTCGAGGCGGCGTAGGGGCTGACCGGCCGCAGCGGCGAGTCCTCGTCCAGGGGGAGCTCGGCCTGGGTGACCCGGCCGTACACGTCGGCGCTGCTGACCGCGAGGACACGGGGGACCTCGACCGCGGCACAGGCCTCGAGCACGTTCAGGGTGCCCTCGGCGTTGGCCCGGAAGGTCTCGACCGGAGCGGCCCACGACCCGCCGACGTCGGCCTGGCCGGCGAGGTGGTAGACGGCCTCCGGCTGCACGCGCTCGACGAGCGAGCGCCAGCCTTCGGCGTCGAGCAGGTCGGGCCCCTCGTGGCGGTCCACACCGACGACGACGTCCCCCTCGGACTCGAGGTGGTCGGTCAGGTAGTGGCCCACGAAGCCGTGTGCACCGGTGATGAGGGCCTTCACCGACCCGAGTGTACGGCTCGACGGTAGAGGTCGATGAGCCGGTCGACCGCGTCGTCCCAGGAGTAGCGCTGTGCTCGCTCCGATCCGGCGGCGCGGCAGCGGTCGCGGAGCGCTTCGTCCGACAGCACCCGCCCGAGCGCAGCGGCCAGCGCGGCGACGTCGCCCACCGGCACGAGCACGGCGGCGTCGCCCAGCACCTCGGGGAGCGATCCCGCCGTCGTGGCGACCACGGGCACGCCCGCGCTCATCGCCTCGAGGGGCGGGAAGCCGAAGCCCTCGTAGCGGGAGGGGTACGCGAACGCCGTCGCCCCATGGACGAGCGCGTCCCGATCGGGGTCGTCCACCCAGGAGAGGCGCACGATGCGATCGCGGTGGGCGGCGGCGGCCACCGCCGCGTGGAAGGCATCGGCCCCCCAGCCGTCGGGTCCGGCCACGACGAGGCGGACGTCGGAATCGTGGCCGGCGACCTCGTCGAAGGCGGCGACGAGGCCGGGGAGGTCCTTGCGGGGCTCGACCGTGCCGAGGGCCAGGACGTACCGGTCGGCACCGGCCAGGGCCCGGCCCGCGGCGGGGTCGGCGGGGGAGAGGGGGGTGAGCCCGTCGTGGATGGCCACGACCCGCTCGGGATCGACGCGGAAGTGGCCGCGGATCTCGTCGGCCACGAACGCCGAGCCGGTGTGCACCCAGGCCCCACGGTCGATCGCGGCCTGGATGAGGCCGGGGAAGGCCAGCGTGTCCCGGGTGCAGAGCTCGGGGTAGCGCACCGGGGTGAGATCGTGGACCGACACCAGGGCGGCGCCCCGGGTGGGAGGGACCACGTAGTTGGGGCCGTGCACGAGATCGACGGGCCCGGTCCACCACTCGATGGGCGGCGTGGCCAGGCGCGTCCACGCGGCCCGGAGGGGGCGGGCGGCCATGGGGCGTCCGACGGCGCGGACGCCCTCCGGCACGAGCTCGGCGAGCCGCCCCCGCCCCCGCCAGGTGGCTGCGTAGGCGACCACGTCGAGGTCGTCGCTCGCGCCGAGGCGGGCCAGCACCTCGTAGGTGTAGACGCCGACGCCCGTGCGGGGACCGAACAGGGGAGTGGCGTCGTAGGCGACGCGCAGGCGTGCGGCCATCCCCCCGGTTCTACCTTCTCAGCGGGGCCGACCGGCCATCGGTGCTGCCGGCCGGCGGCTGGACGCCCGGGAAGCGCATGACCGCCCAGCGGGCGGCGGAAGACCTGGCTAGCGACTGAAGACCTGGGTGCCGAACTGCTCGAGGCGTCCCTGGAGCTCGCGGCGCTGCACCTGCACCTTCTGGAAGGTCAGCACACCGGCGCCGACGCCGAGGTAGACGGCGTCCATCGCGACCTCGGCCAGGTCGGCCACCGCGGGGGCCACGCGGCGTTCGAAGAGGTCGGTGACGTTGCCGGACATGCTCACCACGGTATCTGTCGACCGAAACAACAGCAAGCACCCGGCGGCGCTCCGGACCCTGCTCCGGGGTCACCGAAACGGGGTCCGGAGGCGGATAGGTTGGCCCGATCGTGGACTCTCTCCCCGCCGACACTGACGCGCCCGCGAACCTGCCGTCCGTCGTCGCCGTCGTCGTCGCGCACGACCCCGGCGAGTGGTTCGAGGCGACCATGGCCAGCCTCGCCGACCAGGACTACGACCAGCTCGCCGTGCTCGTCATCGACGCCGGGAGCACCGAGCCGGTGCGCGATCGCGTCGGTGCGGTGTTCCCCAACGCCCTCGTCCGCCGCCTCGACGAGAACCCCGGGTACGGCGCCGCCACGAACGAGGCCGTGGCCATGGTCCAGGGCGCGCCGTTCCTGCTGCTGTGCCACGACGACATCGAGCTCGCGCCCAACACCGTGCGGGTGCTCGTCGAGGAGGCCTATCGATCCAACGCCGGCCTCGTCGGCCCCAAGCTGGTCCGCTGGGACGCACCCCGGGAGATCCTCCAGCTCGGCCTGGCGGTGGACAAGACCGGCTACGCCAGCCCCCGTGTCGACCGCGGCGAGTTCGACCAGGAGCAGCACGACGCCGTGCGCGACGTGTTCGCCCTGCCGAGCGCGTGCCTGCTCGTGCGGGCCGACCTCTACGGCGCCCTCGGCGGCTTCGACGAGGCCATCGACTACCTGGGCGAGGACGTGGACCTCTGCTGGCGCGCCCAGGTGGCGGGCGCGCGCGTCGTCGTCGCTCCCGAGGCGCGGGTCTGCCATCTCGAGGCCCTCGGCGACCGTCGCCCCTCGGACGACCGCCGCCGGCTCCAAGCCCGCCACCGTCTGCGCACGTCGATGGTCTGCTACGGCGCCTTCCACCGACTCCGGGTGCTGCCTCAGGCGGCGCTGCTCGCCTTCTTCGAGGTCGTCTACGCCCTGCTCGTGGGTCGGGGGCGTCAGGCGCGCGACATCGCCGGCGCCTGGACGTGGAACCTCCGCCACCACGGCTCCATCCGGCGGGCCCGCAAGCGGCTCAACGCCGTGCGCCAGGTGCCCGATGGCGACGTACGGCCGCTGCAGGCGGGGGGCTTCGGGCGCATCAACGCCCTCGCAAGGGGCCAGATCGGCCGGACCGGCGACGACCGCCTCACCTCGGTGGGCTCGGCCGGTCGCGACCTGGCCACGTTCTTCCGCGAGGGGCCGAGCCGCGCGTCGGCCATCGTCTGGATCGCGGTCGCGGTGTTCCTCGTGCTCGGCAGCCGGCACCTCATCACCCGCGAGATCCCGGCCATCGGACAGTTCGCGGCCTTCCCCAGCTCACCCACCGACCTCCTCCGTCAGTGGGCGAGCGGCTGGTCGGCCGCCGGGTTGGGCTCCGAGGCGCCCAACCCCACCGGCTTCGGGCTGCTCGGCGGCCTCGGCTACCTCTCGCTCGGGGCCATGGGCCTCCTGCGCAAGGCCCTCATCCTCGCCATGCTCCCCCTCGGCGCCTTCGGTGCCTGGCGCCTCCTGGCGCCCACCCGCTCGAGGTGGACGCGCCTCATCACCCTGATCGTCTACGTGGCCATCCCGGTGGCCTACAACGCCGTGGCCCTCGGGCACTGGGGCGGCCTCGTGCTCTACGGGACGGCCCCGTGGCTCCTGGCCCGCCTCGCGCGGGCGTCAGGCCTCCCGCCCTTCGCTCCCATCGAGGCACCCCAGGTGACCGACGGTGACGGGGTCGACGCCGACGACCTCCCCGAGCCGACCGAGGGCGTCGTCCCCCGCACCCGGCGCCAGCACGTCCTGGCCCTCGGCGTCCTCCTCGCCATCGTCGCCTGCCTCGTGCCGCTCGTGGTGCCCGTCGTGTTGGTGATGGCCGTGGCCCTCGTCCTCGGCGGCCTGCTCGGCGGCTCGCTCCACGCCGCCGGCCGCATCCTCGGTGTCGCGGTGTTCGGGTCGCTCGTCGCCGCCCTCCTCCAGGTCCCGTGGGTGCTCGACTTCCTGCCGCCGCGCTTCCAGTGGTCGGCGGTCGGCGCCGAGGCCACGGCGTCGACGGGCGGGATCGACCTGCCCCACCTGCTCCGCTTCGACAGCGGCCCGCTCGGCGCCGGGCCCCTGGGCTACGGCTTCCTCGTCGTGGCGGCCCTGGCCCTCCTGCTCGGTCGGGGCTGGCGCCTCGACTGGGCCATCCGGGGATGGGTCCTGGCCCTGGTCTGCTGGGGGCTCTTGTGGGCCACCGAGGCGGGCTGGGTCCCCTTCGGGCCGTCCACGGCCGAGCTCCTGTTGGCGCCCGCCGCCGCCGGCCTGGCCATGGCGGCGGGCCTCGGCGCCACCGCCTTCGAGCGTGACCGGCCGAGCTCGTTCTCCTGGCGCCAGATCGCCTCGCTCGTCGCCGTCGCCGCCCTCGTCCTCGCAGTCCTGCCCAGCCTGGGCGCCATGTTCAACGGCCGCTGGTTCGCCCCTCGCGGTGACTTCGACTCCTCGTTGTCCTTCCTCGATGAGGAGGCGGCCGACACCCCGTTCCGGGTGCTGTGGCTCGGTGACCCCGATGTCGTCCCGCTCTCGGGGTGGGAGCTCGAGGACGACGTCATCTACGCCACCACCGACGAGGGCCAGCCCGATGTCACCGACCTCTGGGCCGGGTCCCCCCGAGGCGCCACCCAGGTGCTCGGCGACGCGCTCGACGCCGCGGGCTCACGCCAGACGAACCGCCTGGGTCGACTCCTGGCACCCATGGGCGTGCAGTACATCATCGTCGTGCAGCAGCTGGCCCCCGCGCCCTTCAGCGACGAGAAGCGACCGGTGCCCCCCAGCCTGACCAGGACCCTCGACGAGCAGCTCGACCTCGAGGCCATCGAGGTCAACCCCGCTCTCGACGTCTACCGCAACATCGCGTGGGCGCCCTCGCGCGCCTTCCTGCCCGGTGCCG
Organism: Acidimicrobiales bacterium; assembly: GCA_016794585.1. Taxonomy (NCBI): domain Bacteria; kingdom Bacillati; phylum Actinomycetota; class Acidimicrobiia; order Acidimicrobiales; species Acidimicrobiales bacterium. The sequence goes on along the minus strand of JAEUJM010000040.1, from coordinate 4,772 downwards.
ACGTCGGTGGCGGCGAGGGCTCGGCGCTCGGGCAGTCGGTGGCGACCGACCTCACCGGTCTCGAGGTGGCCCTTCCCGACGAGGTGCACTTCAACAAGTTCGAGGGCCCCGTCGAGGCCGGCGACGAGGTGTACCTGGCCTCGGCCAGCTCCTCGCGCTGGCAACTGCGCTCGGGCGGCGAGACCGCCGAGCGTCGCGAGGCCTTCGGCTGGGCCAACGCCTTCACGGTCGAGCAGGCCGGGGACGCCACGCTCCGCTATCGCACCGCGGTGACCCGCTACGGGCTCCTCGCCGTCCAGGTCGCCCTCTGGGTCCTCGTGCTCTTCGCCCTGTTCCGGGGCCAGGTGGCGGGCCCCCGCTCCCGACGGAAGGCCCGCCCGTGAAGCCCCACCGCTGGCCCGCCCTGCTGGTCATCCCCGCCGCCCTCGTCGGGTACGTGGTCCTCGACCGCGCCCAGGAGGACACCGCGCCGGTGGTCGACGGCCGCGACGTCACCCAGACCCTCGAGGAGCAGGGCCTCATGCCGGTGGCGGCGCCCGACACCGCCCTCGGCGCCACCTGGTACTGCGCCGGCGGTGTCGTCGGTGACGACGCCGAGCACCTCGTGATCGTGGCCAACCCCACAGACCGCGACCTCACGGGCACCATCACGGTCTACGGCGACGCCGACAGCGCCAACCCCGTGCTGCCCGAGCCCACCGTGGCGACCACCACGACGGCCCCACCCACCGACGGAGAGGACGGCGAGGACGAGGCCACCACCACGACGGCGCCGCCCACCACGACGACCACCGTCCCCGTCACGACCACCACCGAGGTGCCGCCGCCGGCGCCCGTGTCCGCTCCGGTCGACGTGGCCGCCCACTCGAGCGTCGAGGTCGACCTGGGCGACATCGACGGGGTCCAGCCCGGCTTCACCGCTGCGCTGGTCGAACTCAACGGCGGGGAGGTCGTGGTCGAGCACCGCGTGAGCGATGACGACGGGACCGACGTCAGCCCCTGCTCCTCGACCGCGTCGCCCACCTGGTACTTCGCCGCCGGGGCCACCACCAAGGACGCGGTCGAGACCCTGGTGTTCTTCAACCCGTTCCCCGACGACGCCGTGGTGGACGTGTCGTTCCGCACCGACCAGGACCTGCGCACCCCCGAGCAGTTCGAGGGCCTCGTCATCCCCGGCCAGTCGGTCATCGCCCGCGACGTGGGCGAGGTCGTGACCCGTCGAGAGCACGTCTCGGCGAGCGTGGTGGCCCGCTCGGGTCGGGTGGTGGTCGACCGCATCCAGAGCTTCGACGGCAGCGAGGGCGTACAGGGGCTCACCGTGACCCTCGGGGCCCCGGTGCCCGCCGAGGCGTGGTTCTTCCCCGAGGGCACCGTCGGCGAGGGCGTGGACGAGCGCATCGTCGTCTACAACCCGACCGACCAGCGGGCCGAGGTCGACCTCGAGATCATCGTCGACGATCCCGAGCTCACCGGCGAGATCGAGCCCTTCGAGCTCACCGTCCCGCCGGAGGGCTACGAGGAGATCCTCCTGAACGAGGAGGCGCGCATCACGTCGGCCCGTGGGGGAGAGGGGGCCCTGCGCCACGCCACCGTGGTCCGCTCCGTCAACGGTGTGCCCGTGGTGGCCGAACGCCAGAGCATCGGTGGACCCGACAGCGAGTTCGCCGGCGTCGACCTCGTCCTCGGCGCACCGCTCCTCGCCGACGAGGTCATCGTGGCCGCCGGCACCTCGGGCGACGCCACGCAGGCGCTGATGGTCTTCAACCCCGAGTCCGACGCCGGCGCCACCGTCACGGTGTCGGCCCTGGTCGGCGGCGAGGTCGCCGCGGTCGACGGGCTCGACGGGCTCACGGTGCCCGCCGGGCAACGGATCTCCGTGGTCGTGGACGGCGTCGACGACGGCACGCCGCTCGTGGTGTCGTCCGATCAGCCCGTCGTGGTCGAGCGCCGGCTGGTGTTCGACGGCGACGTGTCGAGCGCCATCGCAGTGCCCGTGGCCGGCAGCCTCTTCGAGCCCGGCGGCTGAGCCCGTGGAGCGCCTCCTCGTGGCCGGGGTGCTGCTGATCGGCGCCGTGGCCCTCGCCCTGGTGCTGCGCCGGCGCCAGCCCGACGAGCCCGTGCGCACCTCGTGGGCCGTGCCGACGTGGCTCGACCGGGCCGACTTCTCGTCACCCTCGACCCCGTGGCTCGTCGTGGTGTTCACCTCGGCCACGTGCCGGTCGTGCCAGGACACCGTCGACAAGGCGCACCCTCTGGCCAGCACGGAGGTGACGGTGGAGGAGGTCGAGGTGGGCGCTCGGCCGGAGGTCCACGAGCGCTACGGGATCGAGGCCGTGCCCACCGTGGTGATCGCCGACGCCGAGGGCGCGGTCCGAGGCTCGTTCATCGGGCCGCCCACGTCCGCCGAGCTGTGGGCCCGCGTGGCCGAGGCCCGGGGCGACGGGCCCGCCGAGCGCTGACCGGCCCTTCTCCGGCGTGCCGCGGCAGGGCCTGCCCGGGGCACGGTCTGCCGGGGCACGACGTGATCTGAGGTCCTCGGCCGGGTCCCACCCTCTCGGGGTGCGATGCCCAGGGTCGGGGCCCGCGATCAGTCGTCGGCGGTGATGGTGACGCCTTCGGTGGGGGCGTGCCCGCCATGGCCGGGGTCGGTACTTCCCCCGCTGCTGCCACCACCGTCGCGAGCCAGGGCGATCAGGCGGTTGACCTCGGCGCCGTCGATGGTCTCGTACTCGAGCAGTGCCCGGGCCACGAGGTCGAGGCCCTTGCGCTCCCGCAGCAACGTCTGGCGGCAGCGTTCCTCGCCGGCACGGAGGATCTGCTCGACCTCTTCGTCGATGATGCGGGCCGTCTCGTCGCTGTAGTCGCGGGTGTGCATGAGGTCCTCGCCCAGGAAGACCTGGCCCTGGGACCCCCACGCCATGGGCCCGACCCGCTTGCTCATGCCCCATTCGCGGACCATCTTGCGGGCCAGCTCGGTGCTGCCCACGAGGTCGTTGTTGGCGCCCGTGGAGTACACCCCGAACACGAGCTCCTCGGCGATCCGACCGCCCATGCGCACGACGAGGGAGTCCTCGATGTAGTCCTGGCGGTGGATGTGGCGCTCCTCGATGGGGAGCTGCATGGTGACGCCGAGGGCCATGCCGGTGGGCAGGATGGTCACCTTGTGCACGGGGTCGGCGTGGGTGAGCACCGCTGCGCACACGGCGTGGCCGGCCTCGTGGTAGGCGATGGCCTCCTTCTCGGCATCGGACAGCGCCATCGACTCGCGACGCTGACCCATCAGGACGCGGTCGCGGGCGTTCTCGAAGCTGGCCATGTCGATCTGCTCCTGGCCGTTGCGCACGGCGAAGAGCGCCGCCTCGTTGACGAGGTTGGAGAGGTCGGCGCCGCTCATGCCGGGCGTGCCCCGCGCCACCACGTCGAGGTCCACGTCAGGGCCGATGTGCTTGCCCTTCACGTGGACGTCGAGGATGGCTCGGCGGTCGGCCAGTTCGGGGAGGGGCACGGTGACCTGACGGTCGAAGCGCCCGGGGCGCAGCAGGGCCGCGTCGAGGATGTCGGGGCGGTTGGTGGCGGCCATCATGACGATGCCCTCGGTCGCCTCGAAGCCGTCCATCTCGGACAGCATCTGGTTGAGGGTCTGCTCACGCTCGTCGTGGCCGCCGCCGAGGCCGGCGCCGCGCTTGCGGCCGATGGAGTCGATCTCGTCCACGAAGATGATGGCGCGACCCATCTTGCGGGCGGACTGGAACAGGTCGCGGACGCGGCTGGCGCCCACGCCCACGAACATCTCCATGAAGTCCGACCCGGTGACCGACAGGAAGGGCACCCCGGCCTCGCCGGCGACGGCGCGGGCGATGAGCGTCTTGCCCGTCCCCGGCGGCCCGACGAGCAGCACCCCCTTGGGGATGCGCGCACCGATCTCACCGAAGCGCTCGGGGTGCTTCAGGAAGTCGACCACCTCGGTGATCTCCTGCTTGACCCCTTCGTAGCCGGCCACATCGGCGAACGTCGTGCCGGGTCGTTCCGTGGAGTAGGTCTTGGCCTTCGAGCGACCGATCGACATGATCCCGCTCATCTGGCCCTGGGCCCGGCGCTGCATCCACCAGAAGAACCCGATCAGCAGGGCGACGGGCAGCAACAGCGGGATGAGGGTGGCGAAGATGCCCGACTCGGGGGTCTTGAACTCGACCTCGACGCCCTGCTCGCGCATGGCCGCCAGGTCGGCCTCGGGGATGCCGCCTTCGAGCGGGCCCGTGGTGGTGAACTTCTCGCCGTCGTCGAGCTCGCCGGAGATCTTGGCGTTGTCGTTGTTGATCTCGACGCTCTTGACGTCACCCGCCTCGACGCGGGACATGAAGTCGTCGTAGCTGATGGCCGAGCCGTCGTCGCCCGACGACAGGAGGCTCGAGGCCACGATCGAGGCGGTGACCAGGCCGAGCAGCACCCAGAGCGACCAGCGAGGCCAGCTGCTGTCGGGCTTGGTGGTCCGCGGGCCCTTGCCCGCCGAGGGGGGCGGGGGAGGGGGCGGCAGGTTGTCGGGGCTCACGTGTCCCGCTCCTGGCTCATGACCCAATGCTCGGGCGCGGAGGGGCCACCGCCACGGGCGCCCCCCGCCCTACGCTCGGTGGTCATGAACCGACTCTGCGCGCGCCCCGGCTGCAGTGAGCGGGCGACCGCGACCCTCGCGTACGACTACCACTCGCGCACGGTCTGGCTCGACGGCCTGTCCTACGAGGTCGACCCGGCCAACCACGACCTCTGTACGCGCC